>JBGOVF010000295.1:0-3965 GCA_041477975.1 Tepidiformaceae bacterium | reverse complement strand
GCGCGGGCCGACGCCGTGGCGCGGCGGCGCGCGACCGGCCAGCGCACGGCGCGCGAGAACATCGCCGACCTCTGCGATGCAGAGACGTTCGTCGAGTACGGCGCGTTGGCCGTCGCGGCGCAGCGGCAACGGCGCACCGTCGACGATCTGATCGAGCGCACGCCGGCCGACGGGCTGGTCGCCGGGATCGGGCGGGTCAACGGCGAGCTGTTCGACGAGCCCACGGCGCAGTGCGCCGTGCTGTCCTACGACTACACGGTGCTGGCCGGCACGCAGGGCACCCAGAACCACCGGAAGAAGGACCGGATGTTCGAAATTGCCGAGGAGTGGAGGCTGCCCGTCGTGTTCTTCACTGAGGGCGGCGGCGGGCGGCCGGGCGACACCGACGGGATCGGCGTCGCCGGGCTCGATTGCATGGCGTTCAACTACTTTGGGCGGCTGAGCGGGCTGGTGCCGCTGGTGGGCATCACGTCCGGGCGGTGCTTCGCGGGGAACGCGGCGCTGCTCGGGTGCTGCGACGTGGTGATCGCCACGAAGAATTCGAACATCGGCATGGGAGGCCCGGCGATGATCGAAGGCGGTGGGCTGGGCGTGTTCCGGCCGGAGGAGGTCGGGCCGGCGGAGGTGCAGGCGGCCAACGGGGTCATCGACGTGCTGGTGGAAGACGAGGCCGACGCGGTCGCTGTCGCGAAGAAGTACCTGTCCTACTTCCAGGGGCGAATCGCGGACTCTGCATGCGCCGACCAGCGGCGGCTGCGGACGATCATTCCGGAGAACCGCCTCCGCATCTACGACGTGCGCGAGGTCATCGAGACGTTGGCCGACACGGATTCCGTACTCGAATTGCGACGAGGTTTCGGCCTGGGGATGATCACGGCGCTCGCGCGGATCGACGGCCGGCCGGTGGGTATCGTCGCGAACAACCCGGTGCACCTGGCCGGCGCCATCGATAGCAACGGGGCCGACAAGGCCGCGCGCTTCATGCAGCTCTGCGACGCGTTCGACATCCCGCTGCTGTTCCTCGTGGATACGCCCGGGATCATGGTCGGGCCGGAGATTGAAAAGACCGGTCTGGTGCGCCACGCATCGCGGATGTTCGTCACGGGCGCGAACGTCAGCGTGCCGGTGTTCACGATCATCCTGCGAAAGGCGTATGGGCTGGGCGCGCAGGCGATGGCCGGCGGCAGCTTCAAGGCGCCGATGTTCACCGTCTCGTGGCCAACCGGTGAGTTCGGCGGGATGGGGTTGGAGGGCGCGGTGAAGCTGGGCTACCGGAACGAACTCGCGGCGATCGAAGATCCGGAACAGCGCCGCGCGCTCTACGAAGAGATGGTGGCGCGCAGTTACGAGCGCGGGAAGGCGGTCAACACCGCCTCGCTCTTCGAAATCGACGACGTGATCGACCCGATCGACTCGCGGCATTGGATTTCGCGAGCACTCGCCTCGGTCCCGCCGCCCCGCGAGCGCCGGGAGAAGAAGCGCCCGAACATCGACACGTGGTAGACGCGGCTACTTGATGGCGTATGGGTTGAGCGGCGAACCGACGGCGTTCGTGAATGGCAGCGGGGCCGCGACGAACATGAACTCGTAGAGGCCGTCGTCGGCGCAGTCCGCGGAGAGCGCTTCGAAGTCGAAGATTTCGCCGACGGTCATGCCCATGTTCACGATGAGCACGACGTGCAGCGGCTGGAAGCAGTCGGGCGTTTCGTTCGGGCGCACTTCCATTCCCCAGGTGTCAGTGGCGACCGCGGCGATTTCGCGGTCGTGTAACCAGCGGGTGGTTTCGAGGCAGAGGCCGGGCGCATCGCCGCCTGAGTAGGTGCCCCAACTTCCCCGTGCCCGGCACATGCCCATGTGGCCAGTGCGCACGAGGAGGATGTCGCCACTTGAGACTGTGACGCCCTCGTGCGCGGCGCAGCCTTCGAGGTCGGCCACCGTCACCGGCGTGCCCGGTTCGAGCCAGTCGACGCCCTTATAACGAGCAATGTCCAGGAAGACGCCGCGGCCGGCCACGCGCCCGGACACCTTGTCGATGCTGTTGCGCGTGGCGCCGACGGCCGCGTTCACGAGGCTCATATCGCGACCGTTGTACATCTTGCCTTCGGCGAAGATGTGCGAGAGCGCGTCCCATTGGGTGCCGCACTGGAGCGGCATCGTGACCATGTCGTCGGCGTAGCGCATGCGGGCGATGCGGTCCTGCACCCCGGCCGCGGCGTCGGTGCCGGTGGCGAGCATGGTATGGATCGGGTTGAACCGGCGCCCGCCGGTCTGGGGCCCGTTGCCGTCGTAAGGCAGGCCGCACGGGACAACCTTGCCCTGGCGGACGAGCGTGGCGGCGTGGCGAAGCTTCTCAGGCGTGATGAAGTTGAGGGTGCCAACCTCGTCGTCGTCGCCCCAGCGGCCCCAGTTGCGGAGTTCCTTCCCCAGTTCGAGCACGAGTGCGTATGTCCAGGCTCCGGTTGCCATGATACCTCCCCGCCGATGGTTGAATGTGCGGAAGTCTAACCGGCTCAGCTGGCGTTGGCAGCGTCGTACCATGAGCCGCGGGGGATGAGCGCCATGCGTCTCTACTTCGTGCGGCACGGCGAGAGCGAAGCGAACCGCACTCGCACCTTTGCGAACTGGACCACCGGTCACCCGCTCACGGAGACCGGCGTCGCCCAGGCGAAGGCGCTCGCGGAGCGGCTGGAGACCGAGGGCGTGACGCACCTCTATTCAAGCCCGGTGCTGCGCGCCCGGCAGACGTCCGCGATTCTCTCCGAGCGGCTGAGGTGCCCTGTCCAGGTCACGCATTCGCTGCGCGAGTTCGATGTCGGGCGGTTCGAAGGGACGAACGACCCGGATGGATGGCGGGAGTACGGCGAGGTGGTGGAGGCCTGGACGCGGGGCGATTCGCACCGGCGTATTGACCAGGGCGAGAGCCTCGACGATATCCGGCTGCGATTCGCCCCGTTCGTCTTCGAGCTGGTGGAGCGAAGCCAGCCGGAGGACCGCGCCGTATTCGTCAGCCACGGTGGGATCTATCGGGCGATGCTGCCGCTCGTGCTTGTGAACGTGGCCGTCGGATTCGCGACAGAGCACGTCCTCGAGAACACGGCCTGTGTCGTAGGGGAGGTGGTTGATGGCGCGCTCGTCTGCCGCGAGTGGTGCGGCCGGCCAGGCCCGTTCGCCTGAAGTCGTGTGTTTGCCGGGCGGTGAAGGGCGTCGTACGCTCGCCCGCCACCCCACCAGCCCGGAGGCCACCCATGGGAATCGAGATCACCGACCTGGGCATCCAGGAGTTGCTCGATCGAGCCCAGATCAGCGACATCGTGCACAAGTACGCGACCGGCCTCGACACGCGGGATTGGCCGCTGCTGCGGTCCATCTTCATGGACGAGATCGAGATGGACTTTGCCTCCATCGGGCTGGGTGTGGGACGCTTCAGCGCCGAACGTTGGGTGGAAGACTCGCGCATCCTGTTCGCGGGTTTCGATGCCACGCAGCACCTGAGCGGCAACCACGTCCACGACATCCACGGCGATGAGGCGACCTGCACGTCGTACATGCGAGCCGAACACTTCGTGCTGAACAACGAGGGCGAGAACTACTACACGATGGGCGGATACTACATAACGAAGCTCATGCGAACGGCTGAGGGCTGGAAAGTCAAGGGGATGTCGTTGAACGTGCAGTGGAACCGCGGCAACCGCCACGTCCTCCGGCTTGCGACCCGGCGCGGCCGCGAGCGTACCGGTCAGCCGCGGACGCAGCGCTAACCCTGCTCTGGTAGGCTCTCGCCACTAAACAGGAGCGAGGCTACCTTTCCATGACCCGACCAATCGAGTTCGGCATTCAGACCGGCCCCCAGCACGTCACGTACCCCGAGTTGCTCTCGGTCTGGCAGTGCGTCGAGCGCGAAGGCTTCGACCACGCCTGGACGTTCGACCACTTCATCCCGATCTTCAGTAACCCGCTGGGGCCAT
>JBGOVF010000026.1:0-11609 GCA_041477975.1 Tepidiformaceae bacterium | reverse complement strand
GTTCGGAACCTTGCCCTGGCTCTGCATCTCGGCCACGCGATAGCAAAGCCACCGCGCGATCTCGAACTCCAGGTGACGCTCGGCCAGCTCGTGCCGGATCTCGGCCCGGCCGCGGAGGACCGGCCTGTCCCGTACGAAATCCGTGAGCGCCCAGAGCGTGCTGCGAGTCATCACGACGCGGTTGATCGAGCTTCGCTCCTGATCGAGCGTGGTCGTCGCGATGTACCAGCCGCGGTTCTCCTCGCCGATCAGGCAGTCCCGCGGGATGCGCACGTCTTCGAGAAACACTTCGGTGAAGTGCTCACTGCCCATCATGTTCAACAGTGGCCGCACCGTTACCCCCGGCGACCGCATGTTTAGCATGAAGTAGCTGATCCCGCGGTGCTTTGGCGCCTCCGGGTCGGAGCGGGCGAGCAGAATTCCCCAGTCCGCGTCCTGGGCGCCGCTCGTCCAGATCTTCTGACCGTTGATGATGTACTCGTCGCCGTCGCGGACGGCCCGCGTCTGCAATGAAGCCAGGTCCGATCCCGCACCCGGTTCGCTGAACAACTGGCACCAGTGGACATTCGCCGTGCGCATCGGCGGCAGCCAACGTTCCTGCTGCTCGGTCGTACCGTGCATCATGAGCGCGGGGCCGGCGAGCCACACGCCCTGGTCGTAGGCGCCGGGCGCCCCGGCTGCGCTCATCTCCTCCATATAGACGGTCTGAGTCATGTAACTGGCGCCCGCTCCACCAAAGTCTTTCGGCCAGCCCATCGTCAGCCAGCCCTGTTGGGCGAGCTTCTTCCGAAATGCCTTCGTAAACGCCGCCTGGGCCGGGGAGATGTGGTCGCGGTCGTTTCGCATGTTCCATTCATCGGCGGGAAGCTCCGCGGAAAGAAAGTCCCGCAGCTCGATTCGGAACGCGGCGTGTTCGGGCGAATCGTGAAAAAGCATCGCAGCCTCCGTTGGCAGAGCAGCCTGCAGTATACGGGCGACCCTTCCGGCGGCCCTCAGACTGCCGAAGTGGCGGGCCCGGGAAATCTTAACAATGCCCGCGACCGCTTGAGATTCGAATCTGCCGGGTGTCGTAATGCCTGACCCGGCGGCCTCTCGACGGGGTAAACCGGCTCGCACCCTGCATGAAACGGCGGGCCGCTACAGGTATCATCCCGCCTGCTTCGGCAGCATGCGTGGCACGCAAGAAGCCCCCCCTCGCGCGCCGCGCGCGAAAATGGAGTGCACCATGCCGCCGCCCGGCCGGGAGCCGTGCGGCTGCTGCCATGCTCGCGACTCTGTTCGAGGAGAGGGATCGGCGTGGGGGAGAGGGTCTGCAACGGCCTCGGGAATCCGCGGGCATGGCTGGTGGCGCTGGTCGCGCTGGCCTGCGGGCTGGCAGCCCTCGGCGGGCCGGGCAGCCGAGCGTCAGCGGCGGGCGAAGGCTCGTTCCAGTTCAGCTCGGCCACGTACTCAGCGCCCGAGGGCACGTTCGCCCACGTGACCGTCAACCGTATCGGGGGCACCACGCTCACCGCACCTGTCGTTGTCACCCTGGAACTGAGTGGCCACACAACGAACGAAGACGTGCCGGCCGCCGCCGTAACCCAGCTCCTCACATTTCCGGCGAACTCAAACCTCGCGTCGCTCACGGCCGACATTCAAACGCTGAACATCAATCGCTTCGTCGACAAGCCTATCCAGATCACTATCCGCAGTGTGAGCTGTGCCTGCGCGATCGGCTTCCCGGGCACAGCGACCATCACGATCCTCGGCACGGGCACGCCCCGCGTGACGGACGTTTTCCCAAAGGCCGGAGGCTTTGGTTACCCGGGCGTCGACACGATCATCCACGTCACCGGTCAAAACTTCACCACGGCTGGCTCCGGCGTCTCCTTCGTGCATTTCAACCCGACCACCGGCGGTGTCGGCCCAAGCGTTCCGCCCTCGGACTTCGTGCTCCTCACGCCGACGAGCCTGAACGTGAAGCTACCGGCCGGGCTTTCGCTCGGCGCCTCGTATCACATCCAGGTCGAGGTAACCGTCACCGCAACCAGTGATCTATCCCTCAGTAAGCAGGTCTTCGAAGACCAGTTCGTGCGGACAACGAACACCGGTCCCGCAATAACCAGCCTGAGCACGCACAGCGGGACCACGGTGGGTGGCACCGTCGTCCAGGTCTCGGGCGTTGGGTTCGATGGCGTTCCGGGCAACCCGTGCGGTCCGACTGTCGCGGCGGTGACCTTCGGGGGCGTGCCCGCAACCGGTCCTTGTTTCTACGCCGCCCCGGGCACGATTCAGGTCGTCAGCCCTCCGCACCCGATCGGCATCGTCGACGTGGTTGTGCAAACGCTGGAGTTCTCGCCTGCCACGGCAGACACGAAGTTCACCTTCACCGGCGGGCCGATAATCACCAGCATCAACCCTGCCGCCGGCCCGCCCTCAGGCGGCAATACCGTGGTCATCACAGGTTCCGGCTTCCTCACGAACCTCCTGGCGCCCAGCTCAGTGCTCTTCGGAGGTAACGCGGCCGCGTTCATCACCGACGGTGACACCCAGATTCGCGCGGTCGCGCCACCGGGCACGGGCCTCCAGCAGATCACCGTGGTCCACCCGATCGGAGGAACGAGCCCGTTCACGACCGCCGCCAACTACAGCTACAACGCCGGCCCGCTCATCGCGTCCATTTCCCCGCCCGCTGGACCGGTGGTCGGTGGCACCGTGGTCACGATCACCGGTAGCGGCTTCCTCCCGGGGGCGCAGGTGTTCTTCGGGCTCACCCAGGCCACGTTCGTCCTCGTCGACTCCGCGACTCAGATTCGCGCAACCAGCCCCGCCGGTATAGGTGTGGTCTTCCTGACGGTGGTCGTCAACGGTGCGACGAGCCCAACGACGCCCCTGGCGCAGTTCTCGTACGCCGGCCCCACCGTGACTTCCATCCTTCCGATTGCCGGACCAATCGCCGGTGGGACAGTGGTCACGGTGACCGGGACGAACTTCACCAACCTGTCGTCGGTGCAACTTGGCCCCGACACACTTCCGGGCACTGCGGTCGTCTTCGTTAGTCCGACCATCCTTACCGTCACGATGCCGGCAGTGGCGGCGCCGAAGGCTGTGGATATACGCGTCACCAGCATCTCCGGCCAGAGCCCGGCCACACCGGCTGACGTGTTCACCTACACCAGCGGCCCAATCATCGATTCCCTCAACCCGAACACCGGTTCGACGAACGGCGGCACGATCGTCGTCATCACCGGCAAGAACTTCTCGGCAGGCGTTGTCGTGACGATTGCCGGCGCGAATGTGGACACCTTCAACGTCAACAGCGCCACGCAGATCACCATACTCACGCCCCCTGCCGCGGCTGCCGGCGCCGTAGATGTCCGCGTGCGGAAGGGCTCCGACATCAGCCCGGTCGGGGCGATGACAAAGTACACGTACGCATCGTCCTCGCCCAAGATAACCGCGCTGACGCCCAATTCCGGCTCCACCTTCGGTGGTGTGCAGGTGTCGATAACCGGCATTGGCTTGAGCGGCGCGGTCTGCCCCGGCGCTGTGAAGTTCGGGACCATCGCCGCGCCAACGTGCACGGTCATCAACGACACGGCGATGACCGCGGAATCCCCTCCGAACGTGGCCGGGCCCACCGTCGTGACCGTAGTCACTCCAAACGGAACCACCGATATTGTCCCCAACTACACCTATGTGACGCCCGCCAACGGTGGCGGCGGGAGCGCGCCGCCCGCGCCCGATACAGCAGGACTGGCGACGTACTCACTCAGCTATCGCTGGTCGCTGCTCACCTGGACAGGAAAGGACACGGTGCCAGTGCTCCAGGCCCTCCGAGGGACAGGAGTGCCAGGCGCCACCGACATCTCGTCTCGAGTCGGCGCCGTCTACCAGTGGGACGGCGCCACCGTGACGTGGAAGGCGTACTTCACAGGCGCCGACGGCATCCCGGGCGCCGTCGATTTCAATGTCCTGGTCAAAGGGGCTGTCTACTGGATCGCGCTCGTCTCTCCGGGCGGCGCGTCCTGGACCTTCCAGACGGACTGAGCCGCAGCCGTCCACGGTCTGTCCACGTTAACTCAACGTGGCAGCCGCCCCCCGGCGCGGCTATTCTTCGAATGGTGGGAGACTGCGGCCGGGTGAACGTTTGGTAAGGCAACGATGAGATTCGGGAGCCTCCACGTCACCACGCGCGACGGCCGGACCGTCGAGTTTCCGCTTGAACTGCCCACGACAGTCGTGGGTCGCGCCGATGGCAGCGGAGTGCTCATCGACGACCTCTCGATTTCGCGCCGCCACGCCCGCCTGATCTTCGATTCCGGCCGCTTGCTCGTCGAAGACCTTGGCGCCGCCGGCGGCACGTTCGTCAACAGCGAGCGACTGACTCCTAACGCCCCAAGGTTGCTCGAAGACGGCGATAGTCTGCGCTTCGGCGACATGGAGGCGCGCTTCGTCCCGCCACCCCCCGAGGTGGTCGAGCAGCCGGCCGCAACCGCGGCGCCTGCCTCCACGTCCGCCGACTACGCCCCTGCTTCTGGACTCCGGCTCGCGCTCGCCTCGCCCGCCATGTCCATCGAACCCGGGCGCGGCGCGACCGCCACCCTCACCATCCACAACCGCGGACATGTAGTCGACCAAATCTCGATCGCCGTGCCGGACCTCCCGGCCGACTGGGTACGCGTGTCGCAACCGCAAATGTCGCTGCTGCCTGGCGGCCGCGCTGATGTGGCCATTGTCATCACGCCGCCCCGACACGCCGAAGCGATTGCCGGCCACTACGACTTCACGGTCACCGTCACATCCCAGGAGCACGAGCGCGACGAGCTGGTGATCGGCCAGTTCACCATCCTCCCGTTCGAAGACACCGTGCTTGGCTTCGAGCCGGTCAGGGGACGACGCGACTTCCGCGTCATTGCGGAAAACCACGGCAACGCCGTCCGCACCTACACGTTCGAAGGGCACGATGATGAAGAGGCGTTTCGCTACCGCTTCGAAGCTCCCGCGATCGAACTCCAGCCGGGTCAGAAAAAGCAGATCCAGCTGCGCGTCGCCCGGCCGCGGGTCTGGGTCGGCACGCCCTCGGTGCGGCCGTTCCGCGTAGTCGCGCGCCACTCGCCGCCCGATGGAGGAGAGATAGAGGCGGTCGCGCAGCTCGCCATCCACCCTCCGCTCCAGAAGTTCCGCATGCCGGTGATGTTCGTCGCGATGATGGCCGTCGTGGCCACGGTCGCCTTCGGGGTGCTCCTCATCCAGGGTCGCGGCGGCGCCAAGACAGCCAGCGCCGAAGACCCCTACGCCGGCGTCCATATGTGCGACAAGAGCGACGCCAAGGCTTCGCAAGACCAGAAGAACCAATCGGCCGCCGCGGCGCCAAGCTCCAGCGGGTCGGCACAGTACCCGGGCGGAGCAAAGGCGCTGATCGACCCCTCCGGCAACGGCGCGCCGTTCTTCGCCCAGAACAACGCCCTGTGGGGCAAGCAGGAGTACGCGAAAGCCGCTGACGCCGAGTTTGGCCCGGACTGGTGCGGCACAACCATCGAACAATGCGGCTGCGCGATGACCTCCGTGACGACCATCAGGGGCCTCTTCGAGATCCTCACCATGCCCGACGGCCAGGCGCTCACGCCCAAGACCGTCAACGACTGGTTCAACCTGGAGGCGCGTAAAACGCCGCGCGGTTGGGTGAGCCAGGGCTACATCTACGGCGACGTCATCTGGACGGCCGCCAACCAGCTCTCGGGTGAAATCGCCAGGGCCCACCCCGGCTCGCGCACCATCCGCTTCGTCCGTACAGGTTCCGGTTCCGATGAGGAGATCCGGAACGAGCTGAAGGCCGGCCGGCCGATCGTCCTCGAGGTGCCGGGCCACTGGATCGCGGCTGTCGGCCTCGACGGCGACAAGATCCTCATCAACGACCCCTACTACCGCGACCGCAAGACGCTCGATGTCTACGCCGGCAAGGTCAAGTCCTCCGTCCTCTTCGAACCGAGCGACGACCTCAGCGCCGTCGTCTTCACCGCCCCAGCCGACGTCCGTTTCCGCATCACCGACAAGCAGGGCCGGGTGGTGGGCACGCTCGATACGGGCTCAGCCGAGGACGCCGAAAAGGCCGCCGTCAACCAGATCCCCGGCGCTTCCTACAGCAGCCGCGAAGCCTGGCGCGACCCGAGCTGCGTCGAAAGCGCGCCGCCCGTTGGCGCGGGCACGAACCAGGTCATCCTTCCGGGCAAGAAGGAAGACTACAAAATCGAGATCATCGATACCGAGAAGAAGAAGACGAGCGTGGCCGTCCACACCTATGACAAGAACGGCACACCCTCGATCAGCACCATCGAGAACAGCGGTTCGGCTGTGGCCGAAGTCAACGTGGACCCGGCATCGGGCCAGCCCCAGATCAAGGTCATCAACGGCGCGCAACCCACGCCCGAATCGCAATTCACGCCGGGTGGCGCGGGCGGCGGCGAAGCGAGCGGCACGCAGGCTCCGCCCGCGGCAACCATTCCGCCAGGCACCGCCACGCCAACTCCCCTCCCGGAACTGCGGACGTCGATGTCGCTGGCCGCCGAGCCGGGCCAGACGCGCGTCGAGGTAGCCGACAACTCCGGATTCACGCTCGGCGACCCGATCCGCTTCGCCCCCGGGTTACCCAACCAGGAAGACAACATCATCACGGGTTTCGGTTCGTTCATCCTGGCCACGCCGCTCAAGTTCACGCACAGCCCCGGTGAGGCGATCCTTCGCCTCGCGAGACCTCCGGGCCAGGGGCCCGGCTTGCCACCCGGCATCACACCCGCGCCCTCTTCGGGAGGGCCGCTCAAGCCTCCAGATGACGTGGTGCTGACCTGCAACACCATCTACGAACAACTCGCGAAGACGGCGACCCTGTTCTGCGATGTGACGGTCACGGGCACGTATACCAACACGCGCTGGACGGTCAACGGTGTGGTTGTTACGGAGTTTACGAACCAACCGTCGCTGCTGCTGAGCTATAAGAGCGACGGCCCGGCGAACGTCGCCGTGTCCGTGTGCAACATCACTATCTGCCGCTCCACCTCGCACTCGGACAAGATTCAATTCTCCGCGCTGCCGACGGGCGGTGGCGGCACTGGTCCTTCTGGAAACGCGGTCCCCGTAGCCACTCCCCCTGCCCAGGGCGTGACCGTGGATTGCACGGTGGAGTTCGTCCAGGGCCGCTCGCAGCAGGCAAACCTCGAATGCGAGGCCCTCTTCCTGGGACCGTTTACGAGCGTCTCCTGGAGCGCGCCGGGCGCCAACCCCGCCAGCGGCAGCGGCAACACCACCAAGTTCAAGACCAGCACGAACAAACCCCAAACCGTCAAGGTCTCCGCAACCGTCTGCAACTTCAGCAAGTGCTCCACCTCCGACCCAAAGTCGGTGGGCATCGGCGCCACCACCACCACCGTCTTCCCCGACGCTACGGTGAATCTCGGCAACCAGGTCAACATCGTGGCGCTCGTCACAGGTAACGTGCCGCCAAAAGGCGGCCAGGTCACGTTCTTCGCCGGGGACGCGCCAATCGGCGCCGGCGTGAATCTCTTCACCGGAGGGGCCACGGGCTACGCTTCGATCCCGTTCAAGACCGGGACCTTCCCGCTGGACGCCGTGGCTCCGTCGCCGGGCATCAGCATCCGGGCACAGTACACCGGGGGCACGACGACATTCGGCAGCCTCTCCGATCCGAAGCCGCTTGTCATCGAGCCAGCAATTCCGGACGGCTGCGATTCGCTCGACAACAACTCGAACGGCACGATCGACGACCCGGCCGCCCCCGGAATCCCAGGCTGCGATTACGAGACCTTCCTTGCCGGGGGCGGTAAGAACCTGGGCGGCGGCACGGTCCTCACCGGCCTGGCCGTCAACGGTACGACGCTGCAACGCTTTGGCCCGAACGACGTGGTCGTGGCGCCCGGCGCCCCGCTTTCCATCAGCAGCACTGCCAACCGCACCGACTACTGCCCTGGCTGCGTCCGGCAGGTCTACATCGGCATCGGTGGCAACACGGCCAACGCCCCTGCCACGCCGCCAATTGGCCCGTTCTGTGCGTACAGCGGCGGAATGAGCACCGCCCTTCCCGGTACCACCCTGGCCACGTGGTCGTTCAATGCGCCCACCATTCCGGGCCGCTACTACGTGCGAACAAGCACATCGCTCGATTTCTTCTGCTTACCCGTGGGGGTGGCTCCCCCGGAATTGTCCGTCGGCAGAATCATCGTCCAGGGCGACCCCGACGTGACCGTGACGGTTGGCTCCAGCCCGAATCCGGTGACCCTCGGCAGCGACGTGACACTCCAGGCAACCGTCTCTCCAACGGCCGCGACGGGCTTCCTGTCGTTCTTCATCGATAACGGGACCGGCCCGCAGCCCCTTCCCGGCGGGGCGAACCTCGGCGTGAATCAGACGAACTGTCTCTCTCCCACCGCCCCGGCCTGCACCGACACGCGCTCGCTCATCGTGCCCACGGGCCCCGGCGGCTCGGGCACACCGACGATCCCTCTGCCGCTGGGCACCTACTCGATCACCGCGAAATTCTCGCAGCCGCCACCGCCGCCCTACAGCGCTACCCAACCGCCGCCCTATTTCCGCGAAAAGACATCCTCCCCGACGACGATCGACGTCCAGCGCGCACCTGCCGCCGTGGCTCTCGCCATTACTCCGTCGAACACGCAGATCGGCGACAGCGTGAACTTCAAGGCAACGGTCACCGGCCCCTTCAACCCCAACGGCGGCACCGTCCAGTTCTACGCCGGAACGAATGCGATCGGTTCGCCCGTCGCCGTCGCCGGGGGCGGAACTGCTCAGCTCGATTTCGTCACCGGCCCGTTCCCCCTCGATACGGCCTTTACGTACACGGACATCAAAGCCGCCTACAACGGCAACAGCGAACTCTTACCGCAGGACTCCGCGCTCGAGACGCTCACTTTGGCCCGGCGGGCGCCAGGTGTGACGCTCGCCTTCAACCCGGTTTCGCCGGTGGTTCTGCGAACGAGCGTGGTCCTGACCGCTACAGTCGATGCGGGGGCAATCGGCGTCGATCCAGCAGCGACGGTAACGTTCGAGTATTTCGGCACGGGCGCGACCTGCGGGACGACAGCCACCACCATCCAGACCGTCCAGTTAGTCGCTGGAGGGTCCGCCTCGGTCACGGCCACCTCCGGGCTCGCCGGCACCGACTTCCCAACCGCGGCAAGCTACAAGTGCGTGCGAGCGTCCTATAGCGGCAACGGAAACGTCCTGCCCGGCAGCTCGGCGGGCGTCAACTTCGTGGTCAACCGTGCCCCCTCCAGCACAAACATGGGTAGCGTCACGCCTGGCACGGCGATCGTCGGCGACACAGTTGCGCTCCAGGCGACAGTCACCGGGACGCCCGACTACACGCCCGGCCCGGGAGACGGCCTCCCAGGGACAGTTACGTTCCGCGCCACCGGCGGTGGGGTCACCGTCGACATCGGCTCGGCCGCGGTCGTAGCCGGCGTCGCCACGTTGAACTACACGACCGGCCAGAGTTGCACGCCCAGTCCCTGCGCGCTGGAAACGTCGGGCAACTACACGATCACCGCCTCGTACGATGGCTCGGGGAACCTCGACGTCAGCACCTCGGCCAATAGCGTCAGTCTCACGCTGAATCCGCGCTCCCCGGTCGTCACGCTCACGTTCACGCCGGGCACCACCTTCTTCGTAGGCGACTCGACGGCGAAAGTGCGCGCGACGCTGACCGACAACGGTGGAACCAGCACGCACTTCGACGACGGCAGTCCAACCCCAACCATCCAATTCTTCGACGGCGCGACGCCGCTGGGCGCCATCACCCTTCCGAACAACGGCGACTTCGTCGAACTCGCTCTGAATGGTCTAGACGCGGGCGCGCACAGCATTTCCGCCTCGTACAGCGGCAACAGGCGGTTCGCCGCCACGAGCTCGGCCGCGCAAGCCGTCACCATCAACCAGGTCACCCCCACGGTGACCCTGCAGTCCATCACCTCGAAGGCGGTCGGGCAGACCATCTCGATCGCGGCTCAGGTGACCGCACCGAACAACGTCAGTCCCAACACCGGCAGCCCCACCCCGACGGTCGAGTTCTTCCTCAACGGAGTATCGCTCGGCACGGACACGATAAGCGGTGGCTTTGCCACGCTCGTGTACCAGACAGGCGACGCCTCGTCAATGGCGACCGCCGGGACCTACAACAACATCACGGCCACCTACGCCGGCAACACGAACGTCGCGTCCGGCTCGACCGCCACAGCTCAGTCCGTCGTCCTGACCGCGGCAAACCCCACCGTCAGCATTACGAGCCTACCCGCGAGCGTGCCCATCGGCAGCAGCGTAAATCTCGATGGCACGATCACAGCCTCGGGGATCACCGTGGCCGACTGCACCGGCTGCGTGAAGTTCTACCAGGGGTCTGTCTTGCTCGCGAACCTCATCGGCACCACCGACCTTGTCGGCGAGAGCGCCACGTTCACGGCTAGCACCTCCAGCGGCTTGCTCGCGTCGATCGGCGCGCACTCCATCGTCATGCGGTATGACGATTCCGCGAACACCAGCATCCAGGCGAAAACGAGCGCCGCCGCGACCCTGACCGTGACGAAGGTGAACCCGACGATCACGTTCACGCCGCCAACAGCAGTCACGGTCGGCCAGCAGGTCACGTTCAATGTAAGCGTCACGGCAGCGTTCAGCCCCAACTGCACCGGCTGCGTGACGTTCAAGCTCGCCACCGGCACACAGATCGGCGCGGCCGTGGACGTCGCCGCCGGTCTTGCGACGCTGAACTTCACGACCGGCGCCGGTGCTCTTCCCAGCGCCGGGACGTTCACGATCACGGCGTTTTACGCCGGGAACACCTCGGTCAACAGCGGAAACGCGAGTCAGCCGCTGACCATCAACCAGGTCGCCTCTTCGGTGGCCATCACCGCAATCGGCGCCGTCACCGTGGGCGGCAACATCACATTGGACGCGACCGTCACGGCGGCCGTGAGCCCACAATGCAACAACTGCGTCACGTACCACGTAGGCAGCGCGGTCGGCACACAACTGGGCGGCGCCCAGGACGTCAATTCCTCCGGCGCCGTCACGAACCTGACGTTCAGCACCGGCGGCTCGGCTATCCCCGATCCGGGCAGTTACACGATTTACGCGGTTTACGCAGGGAACACGAACGTCACTGGCGGCAGCGACAACACCACGCTGACCGTCAACGCGATCGTCTCGACCGTATCGCTTGTCGTGACCCCTGGAACGGCCGGGACGACCTCGACCAGCTATACGCTCACGGCGACGATCGGGCCGGGGGGACTCGGGACACAGACCGGGACGGTCCAGTTCCAGGCCAACGGCGTCAACCTCGGTGCCGCAGTTACGGTGTCGAGCGGCCAGGCTGTGCTTACGATCACGCTGCCAGCCGGGAGTCCCACAGCTCTTACGGCTGTGTTCACCTCGACAAACGTGGACTACACGTCAGGGGTCACTTCGAACACGGTCAACCGGACGATCACCTAACGCCGCTTAACGGCACGTGGCGCCCGCGAGCCCTGTTGGCTATCCTCCCTTGACCACGGAGGGTGAACCAACATGGCCGGCGGGGTGTGGGAGTGAAGTTCGGG
>JBGOVF010000014.1:0-14287 GCA_041477975.1 Tepidiformaceae bacterium | reverse complement strand
GTAATGCGTTTCGCCGGAGTACTGGTTGCCCCAGACGCGCGCGATGAGCGCCTTCGACGGGATCACCTCGCCCGGGTGCTCGGCGAGCGTCGCCAACAGGCGGAATTCGGTGGGGGACAGCGGAACCGGCAGTCCGTCCTTGCGCACCGTCTGGCTGGCGGGATCGATCTCGATGCGCCCGACGCGGAGGATCGAGGGGGCACTGGGTCGAAGCTCGGCCGCGCCAGATGTCCGCATGCGCCGGAAGATGGCGCGCAGACGGAGGTCAATCTCTTCGGTGGGACAACGCGGCCGGCAGTAGTCGTCGGCGCCGGCTTCGAAGCAGCGGAGCATCTCGGCGAACGTGCCCGCACAGCCTACGGCGACGACCGGGACGTTCGAAGATTCGCGCACACGGGCGATGACATCGCCGGGGAAGGCGAGCTCGCGTCCGAGATCGACGACGACGCCATCCGGGGCGGCCGAATCGACGCATTCGAAAGTTGCCGACGGGTCGCCGCAGGCGACCACGCGGTAGCCGAACTCTTCCAGGCCACGTGCCCGGTCGTAGGAACGCTCGAGGCCGTGAGAGATCACCACAAGCTGAAGGCCAACGAGCGGGGGCAGGCCCGTGCAGGCGAACGGCGTTGTCGGTGTCTGCATCGGCGTTGGTCCCTTCCTTACGTGACTTCCCCAATGTCGGGAGCGTCGGGCCCGGCCGACATTCCAGGTATGCCGCACCGAAAGCCGTTCGCGTGGATCGTCGCGGCCGCGATGTGCCTCTCGACAGCGGGGCTGGTGGCCACACAGGTGGCCGCTCCCGCGGCCGCGGTCAGTCCCTCATCTGAAGCATCGGCAGCCGCGGTGGCGAAGGCGCGCGCTTCCAACGCTTTTCCGACAGTTGTCACCGAAGAGACACCCACGCCAGCGCCGACGAAGGAGCCAACTGCAACGCCAGAGCCGAAGCAAGCGGCTGTCGCGACAGTCGAGGCCGCGGCCACGCCTTCCATCGAAGGCGCCCCCGCGAGCACGGTGCAATCGGCGCCCGCGCGCCTCGCACCGGTGGAACAGGGAGTTTTGGCTCCATCCAAGGCGGCTGCGCTGCTGGACAAGATGAACGGCGCGCGAATCGACGCCGGCCTCCCGGCCCTTGAACGCGACTCCAACCTGGATGACGTAGCACTCGCCCGGGCGCGAAACCTGATCGAAAACGGCTACTTCGACCATTACAGCCCGAACGGCGAGAGCGCGTTTTCGGAGCTTGGGGCGCGTGGCGTGCACTACCGGCTGGCCGGCGAAAACCTGGCGCGGAACAACTACATTGAGTCGCGGACGGTACAGGCCGCCTTCGATGGACTGATGGCAAGCCCCGGCCACCGCGCGAACATCCTGGAAGCGGGGTTCAGCCGGGTCGGGGTGGCCGCGCTGCAGAGCGGGAAGATCTGGATCTACGTCAGCGTGTTCATGAACTGAGCTGATGAGGCGGCCGGGGCGCGACCGCTACAATCAGTGCATGACCGACCAGCGCCTCACCGTCTATGCCGAGACGCCCGAACGCGCGGCCCGCATCGTCGCCAACGCGACCGAAGAACAGCTCGACCGGGCGCTGGCACCCGAATGGTCTGCCCGGACGATCCTCGCTCACCTTCGCGACGTGGAGATGTTTTCGGCGAGGTTGCGGTACGAACGCATGCTTGCGGAAGACGCGCCCGTATTCGCGGATTTCGACGAAGATGCGTGGGCAATCGACCGGAACCGGAGCCGCGACGGGACGGCCCAGACAACTGGCGACTTCGGGCTGCAGCGACGCGCTACGGTCGGCATGTTGCGCTGCATCCGGGCGGGGGACTGGTCGCGTTCGGGGAGCCACCCGGCTCGAGGCGAGTTCACGGTCTCCACCTGGCTCGATGCGTGCATGGAGCACGACGCGATGCACCTGGCGCAGCTCGAACGGATGGTTTCGGGTGGCGACTGACACGGCGAACAAAGTGCGGCGCAGTTCGAAGCCGCCACAACGCGTTCGAGCGACGTGCTTCAGCGGAACTGGTGGGCGATGAGGGGCTCGAACCCCCGACCCCCTGCGTGTAAAGCAGGTGCTCTGACCAACTGAGCTAATCGCCCCAAGCAGTGCGCAGTCCGAATCCAGTTTACCTGATAAGCCGGTTCGGACTCGACAGTCCGGCACCGGCGTTCGTTACTTGAACGGGTTGCCGCCGCCGGCCTTTTCGAGTGCTTGGCACGGCGGTCGACTCGATGCGACCAGGCCCAGGCGAGCCCTCAGATCTTCGGGAACATCGAGTACCTGCTTCCACGTTCCGGTGTCCGGGGTTCCTTTGAGAGCGAGGACCTTCGTCCGATCGCCTGCGTTCAGGGCTGCGAGGAGTTCTCGGGCGCGGCGGATGAGGTCGTCGTGTCCTGGCTTGAGCGCGGGAGGGGGAACTATCGCCTCCAGGTCGCTGACGAGCCGGCCGTAGAGGCCCTTCGAGATCTTCATGTAGGCATCGGTGGCGTCCATGCCGACGAGAGAAGCGGAGCTGCTGGCGAAGTCCCTTTGATACGAGGCGAACATCGTGCCCGCAGCCGAGCAGACTGCATCGACGTACAACTGGTCCCCGCCGGCCGGTGCTGTCGCCGGCCGGGCGTCAGGGGTCGATGAGGAGTCGCCACACGCAACCAGGGCGGCTGCCCAGGCGAGAAACAGAACGGAGATGAGAGAGTGGGAACTTCGAGGCACGCCCGTCAGCCCTTTCTTTCGGATGTCCGAAGTGTTCGACGTGAGGCCGCTTTCGAGCGGAGTATGCCATGAATTCGGGGCCGCCTTTATCAGGCGGCCCCGAAACTCGAGGCAGCTTCGATTCGACTTACGGAACGATCTCGATTGCCAGCCGGTAGGTCGGAAGGTTATAGCCCAGGCCGAGGCCGGGAGCGTCCACTTTGAAGCTCAGGAGCGGCTGTTCGTAGCCCCATGGTGGCTCTCCGTGGCCCTGGTAGATCATCGGGTAGAGGTCGATGAGGTGGATACCCGGACCTCCGGTGGCGATGAGATTGATGGTGGCGTCTCCCGCGCTGTTGAAGCCACAGGCGAACCCCATATAGCTGTTGTCGTAAGTAATCGCCACGCCGTTGTCCAATTCAGTCCAGCCGATCCCCTTGAGGTGGACCGTGAACACTTCTCCGGCTTTCACCTGCTTCGGGGTAACTTCCAGCAGGCTGTGCTCAACGAAGAACGGTACTTCGGCCAGCACGGCGCCGTTTCCGACCAGCTTCACGGCGTGCCACCCGCCAAGGTCGTCGGGCACCGTGAATGTCGTCGTAAGCGCACCATCGGCCCCGGTTGAAGCCTTGCCGACGCTCGTTTCGTCGAGTGACCACCCGCTCGGGTTCACGCGATTCCCTCGTGCCGTAACCCAGAACAGCTCAACGGCGGTACTTGCCGGCAGCCCGGAGGCCGTCAGCGTCGGCCTGGTCAGGATCGGGCCGCCCGCGGGGGAGAATGAGGCCTTCGCCGTCGATGCGGCTGTCTTGCCGCTGAATGTGGTGATCGGAGCGGCCTGCGAGGTGGCCACGAGCTTGGAAGCGTCGGGGAACTCCAGGCTGTTCGGCGGCATCGCCGACGAATCGGTAACAGTGAACCAGAGCCGCCAGTCGGGAATGTTCGCGGTCCCGGATTGCTGGTTATTCAGGAAGGGGGCACCTCGCGCGCCGTGGCCGATATCGAGGACGTGTTTTCCTACCGTCCCGGCCGCCCGGATGGTGCCGACTGTCGTGCCGTGCGTGGTGACCGCGGTGATGATCCCGGTGGGCTGGTTGTCGTAGCGAACCGCGATCGTGTTGGTAAACTGAGTCCAGCCCAGCCCCGTGACGGTGATGGTAATAGGTGTTCCCAGTGGCCCGGACTCCGGTGAGATCGTGACTTTGCGCATGATCCGGAAGCCAGCGCGGGCAACGTCCTTGCCGTCGACTTGCAGGTACACATCGTGCACTTCGCCGAAGTCCTCGGGCACCGTGAACGTAGCATTGACCTTACCTTCGGCCGTCGTTGTCGTCTTGCCAACCGCCACCCGCTTGTCTTTGAAGACCCGCTTGTTGAACGTGATGTTCTCCGAAGTGGCGGTCATGTCGTAGCTGCCATCGACAGTGGCCCAACTGAATGTCGCTTCCTTCCCCGCCGCCAGGCCCTCGCCGGTGACCGTAACCGTCGTGCCCGCGCCGCCGTTGTCGGGGGCGAATTTCAGGAGCTTGAGGTCGACCGCGGGCGTCGGCGCCGCGCTCGGGCTTGCGGCCGGGGCTGTATTCGAGACGGGCACCGTTGCGCCACCGCCCGGGGTCGGGCTGGCGGCGACCGGCGTTGAGTCGCTGCTCGAACCGCTGCAGGCGGCGACCGTTGCGGCGACGACACCTGCCGCGAGCCACAGGATCCATCGGCCCGCCCGCCGACGCTTCGCATTCACGTGCGACTGGTTCATTTCGTTTTCCTCCGCGTGCCCTGGACACAATCAGGAGCCGGCCATGGTCCTTCAAGACCGGCTCTGAGACTGGTTACATGGCTATTGGACAACCTTCGGCCGGGTGTCCTCCTTGAGTGGCTCCGAAGTGAGATACGGAGGCCGCCAGGTGAAGGTCTGGCCGCCCTTGGTGATCGTGATCTTGTAGTCAACCGCGCCGAGGGGGAAGTCGAGCGGGATGTCCCAGCTGCCGCTGAACATGAACGGTGCATCGGGAACCTGTCCGCCGCCGCGTTGCGAGAAACGGCCGGTCGACTCGTCACCGTTCGGAGCGACCACCTTCACAACCGTATCGGTGTCCCGGTCGGTGAGGCGCTTCCCGGTCGCGATGTCGACGATGTCGTAGCGGAACACAATGCGCTGGCCGCGCGCGAAGACGCCGCTGGGCGTGCACGCCAGGGTCGATGCGACGTTGTACTTGCTGGCCGTTGAGGTCGCGATCGTCTCGACGTAGATGAAGTATGGCCCAACGGGCTGGTAGTAGGACGCTGGCGCCGTGGCTCGCGGCACCGCCGTGGGCGCGGTCACACCGGCCGGTAGCGGCGTGGCTGTTGGCGCGGGAGTCGGGGGCACAACTGTCTTCACGCCCAGCAGCCCTGCTGCGGCGGCAGCTGCGGCCGGCGTAACGCTGGTGGATGCTTTCTTGGCATCGGCCAACTGCTGCTGCAGTTGCTGGTTCAGCGCCTGCTGGTCGGAAAGCTCCTGCTGAGCCTTCTTGAGATCGCTGTCCGATGCGCCCCCGCTGCTACAGGAAGCAGTGAACACGATGCCTGCTGCTACCAGCGAGAGCGCCGCAAGCTTGAGGATTCTCGTCATTACCATGCCTATCCTTCCTTGGACTTCGCCTTCGAAGTGCTCGCCTAGGTTAGCCTGCGTCGCCTTGCGACGCTCGCTCAAGGCCTTGCGCCACCTCCGGATGGAGGCCTCGACAGCTTCCAGACCTGGAAGAGAATGAAGCCAAAGGCCACCCACACACCGCCGATCACGAGGATGAAGCCGAGGTGTGCCCATGTCTTGATGCCGTGAAGTGTGTTGTCGCCCGGCGCGAGAGCGGTCCCGAACGCCTGGCTGCCGGGCAAATCGACGGACGCCTCGCTAACGTCGTACACCCCGAGCCCCTCGAACCGAATGACCATCTTCTCCGCGTCGGTCCGCGATGGCCGGTAGGAAAGCTGGGCAAGGCCGGCGGGTCCAGTTTCCGCCGTACCGACCACCATGAGGCCGGTTTGGCCCGCGAATTGCTGCTCGACCAGGAACATCAGTTCAGCCTTGGGAATCGGCTGACCATCGGCGCCTGTGAGCGTTGCGAGCAACGTGATGACGTCGCCTTTTACCTTCACATCGGCGACGGGGTCAATCGCAATCTTCGACTGAGTGAGAGTTGCTCCGCCGGAACCGCCGGCCTTCACTTTCAGCACGCCCCCCTGCAGAATGGCGTGGATGTCACATTCGATATCGCAAGCGAAGTTGAATGTGCCGGACTTTGTGGCGATGAACTTCAACGTCGTGGACGTATGGACCCGGTCGATCTTCTCGCTCTCGAGCTTGTATCCGTCGAGGACGATGATGTGTTCATCGCCCGGGTGCGCGGTCTGGGCCCAGAGGAAAGTTAACTCGACGGACTGCCCCTGGTTCACCTCGACCGTGGACGGCTCGAAGCCGCTGTCTGTCACTTTCACGGTGATTTTCACGGCGTCCTCGGCGCTCGCCGTGCCCGCGACTACGAGCGACCCGAGAGATACTGCGACGAGGACCGCGGCCAGGACGATGCGCACGCGAGCAAAAGTCGTCATGGCGCCACACCTCCCGGTTGCTGTTGCAGCGGCGATGGCCGGTGTGGATGTTCGGCTTCCGCCTCGGCCTCCTCTGCCCAGCCCTCTTCCATCTCCCAGACAGAGATGATTGGGAACAGCTTCGTGAAGATCGTGATGATCAGTGCGAATCCCGCGAAAGACGCGAGCGTTATCAAGATCTCCGCTGCCGTCGGCGTGTAAACGCCCCACTTGTAGGGCAACAGCGGCAGGCTCAGCGAGGGGACGACGATCGTGAAACGCTTGATCCACATGCCGACGTTCGCAAGAACCGAGGCCACGACCAGCAGGGGAATCGTCCTCGTGCGCGGTATCGCCGCGAGGGCTACCGGAAGCACCTGGCCGCCGAAGAAACCCGTCCATACAAGCACGGCATACCGGCCAAAGAACAGTTCGGAGAGGAGGAAGTTATCGCTCGATTCGAGCTTGTAACTGATCGTGAGGTACTCAGCGAACGTGAAATACAGGTACATGATGCCGAACACGACCATCAACGTCGCGAGGTACTTGAAGTGTTGCTCAGTGAGATAGGCTTCGAGCTTGTAGAAACGCCGGAAGATGTACATGAGCGTGATCAGCATGGCCGTGCCCGAGTACAGGGCGCCCACAACGAAGTACGGCGCGAAAATCGTGCTGTCCCATCCGGAGCGGTAGGTCATGCCGAAGATCCAGGACACCACCGAGTGCGTCGCGACGCCGATCGGGATGATTATTACCATCATGAGGGTGCCGGCGCGCTCGAGCCGCTTGCGCTGACCCTCTGACCCATTCCAGCGGACGGCGGCCAGCGAATAGAGCACGCGTTTCGGGCGCGAGGCGGTCGGCCCGAGGCGGTCCCGCAGCATCGCCGAGTCAGGAATGAGGAAGAGGAACAGATAGATCAGGCTGGCTGTGAGGTATGTCGGGATGACGATGATGTCCCACACCAGCGGAGATTCCAGGCGGCCGTAGACGATCAGGTGCCAGAGCCGGTCCGGGCGGCCCATGTCAACGGCCGGCATGATGGCGCACATGGTGAGGGCGGCAACGGTCGTTAACTCCGAAAACCGCGTCAGCGGCCGACGCCAATCGGCGCCCGTCATCCTCAGGATCGCCGAAATGAACGTGCCGGCCATGCTGAGACCGCTAAAGAAAACGAAGTTGGAGATGTAGACTCCCCAGATCACCGTGTCGCTCATGCCCGTGACCGCAAGGCCATCGTGCACTTGCTTCGCGTAGGCGCCGAAGCCCGCAGCGACGAGAACGAGAAGGGCCGCCGTCCAGATCCAGAACGCTCGCCCGGTATGCGTCAGCGGGGCCATCACGCGCTCGTTGAAGGCGGCCGGTTCGTTTGCGGATGTTGTCACGATGTCCGTCATGGCTCCGTCTCCTAGTTGCCGTGGTCGTGTTGCGGTTTGCCATCGGCGGACAAGGTGGCGCCTTGTTCCTCCCATGACCTGGAGGGTTTCAGAGGAATCTCGGTATCGACCGTGTGCCCACTGTCCTGACCGTGCCCTGGGATGTACCAGACCCGGGGTTTGGTACCGAGCTCTTCCTTCAGGCGGTAACCGCCGTTCTCATCCAGGAACCGGGAGAACTTCACGATTTCCTTGCCGTTCGTGGCGACGTCTTCCGTGAGGTCGCCAAGGTAGATGGCGAACATCGGGCAGGCCGAGGCGCAGGCGGGGAGCTTGCCGTCTTTGACCCGGTGAGCGCATGTCATGCACTTCTCGACGGTTCCCTTGCGATGAGGCACCGGGTACTCCGGGCTGTACTTCGCCAGCGTGGCGCCGGGAGGATTGTCCGGCTCTCCCCAGTTGAATCGGCGCACTGCGTACGGGCAGGCAGCCATGCACATTCGGCAGCCGATGCACCGGTCGTGGTTGATGAGGACGATGCCCTGGTCGTTGTGGTAGGTCGCTCCCACGGGGCAGACCTTGGTGCACGGGGCGTTTTCGCACTCCATGCAAAGCCGAGGCATGAACGACTTATGCCCGCCCGGCCCTTCGATCTCGAGGACCTGAATCCACGATTGGCCTTCGGGCACGAAGTGCTCGGCGTTGCAGCCTTCCACGCACTGAGGGGGCTTGCCGATCGTGACGCAGCCCTCGCACTTCCTGAGGTCGATGGCCATGGCCCATTGACGCTTTGTCCCGGTACCGGCGGCGGCCGCGGCAGGTTCGCCCACGCCAACCAACCGGCCCGCGATTGGGACGATGCCGGTGGCTCCCATTGCCGCGGCGACGCCGATGCCCCCCAAAATGCGCCGTCGCGTCAATTGCTTGGCTCGAACACGATCGTTCTGGCCAACGGACGGGGCGGTGGGTCGATCTGCGTTTTCGGGCATCCCAGATCCCTCTCCGCGGGTTTGGTTCGGTCCTGGCGGGCTCAGGCGAGTGAGCCCGCGCCGGCCTTAGTGAACGCCGCTTGCGTGAATCCTTTCACGATCGGTCAGAGCGTTGCCCGGCCAATCGGTCATGAAAAGCGGACCGTTCGGACCCCAACGTCATGGGGCCCGGTCTTACCGGCGCGCGGGGGAACGGTGTGAGCGCTTACTCCGGCGGTGCGGCGCGGGTACAGATGGTCCAGGCCTGGGCCAGCAGTTTCCGCGCGAAGGGCGCGCCCGGGCAATGGTTCTCCACGCGTACGCCTTCGAACACGCCGTAAAAGCGCGTGAACATGCCGGGATCCGCGTCCATGCGTTCGATGGCTTCGCGAAAGGCATCGACTTCGCCGGAAGAAGGCACGAAGGCCGCGCCGATCGCTGGCGATGTCCAGAGGATCGAATCGAGCAGGGCGGCCACGGAGTCGATTCCGGCCCGGATCTCCGCTTGGTCGTTGGAGGTCAGACCGCGCTCGGCGCCAAGTTCACGGAGCAAATCGGCGATGGCCGCGTGCCAGCCGGCCGCCCGTCCCGCGTCTGATCGCCCGGCGAGGACGCGGTAGCGTTCGCACACGCGCGATGTCTCGAAGATCTCCGGCACGCGGCCCAGGGCGTCGTGCAGCCGGCTGGCGAAGCCCTCGTCGAATTTCGAGACCAGCAATCGCTCGGAATCGCGCCGCACGAGCCTTCGCGGTTCGGCGACTCCTGCGTGGAGCGACAGCCACTCGGCGAAGGCGTTGTCAGTCATTTGCAGCCGGCTTCGGCGATGCCCGACATGACGGCGCAGGCCGCCTCGATTTCGAGAGCGGCGATTCGCTGCTCTGCGACCCATGCCCGGAAGTTGCCCTCGTTCCAGGCGCCGCGGCGGAGCAATGGGCCCAGGTCCGGGAAGTTGGCCGCGCCCAGGCGAAGGTTCATCAGGCTTCGGTTGCGGTCGACGATCGCGCGGGCCTCGCCAACTAGCGCGGCCTCCAGCCGTTGATTGCGCCGCCCGAGTGCCCGCTCCGCGAGCGATGGGTCATCCAGGTAGGCATCGAGCGGTGCGAACGCGAGCATCTTCGCGGCCGTCAACGTCCCTACGGCGGGGATGCCGGGCAGGTTGTCGCTCGCGTCGCCGCTGGCGGCCCTGTAGTCCAGGTAGCGTTCGCGCGGGAAGGGCACCGGGCGCTCGTCGCTGCCGCGTGGTGCGGTGACAGCGGCGAAATTGGCGGTCGTTACCACCAGCCGCTTCACGGGCGAATAGATGGAAACGCGATCATCGACAAGCTGGAGAAAGTCGCGGTCGGTGGACGCGATGCGGGCCGGGAGCGTGGACTGGAGAACTACGGCGGAGATCAGATCGTCTGCTTCCGCGTTCACGCCGCGAACGATTTCGAGCGGGAGCATCGCGGCCGCGTCCGTGAACTGGTCGATGGCCTGGAGGATGTACGGTTCGTTTTCCATGAAGCTCGGGTCGCCTTCGCGCCCGGTCTGGTACGCGGGGAAGATGGAACGGCGCCTCAGCGGGCGCCCTTCATCGAAGGCGACGACAAGCCGCGTGATGCGCGGCAGCGGCCCGGGCTGCGGACGCGTGCCCGGGCCGGCCGGCGGTTCGCCCGCGCGAACGGCGAAGCCGACAACGCTCTGCGTGAGGCCGAGCAAGGCTGCCCTCACCTTTTCGTCCGGCGACTCAGCCCCCATGGCCCGGCGGAGGGCATGGAAGCCAGCCCACGCCAGGTTGTTTCCGTCGGCGATCAGTAGCACCCGGGCAGTATGACGACCGTCGCGGAAGGCGTCACACGCGCACAACCCTTGGGCGGAACGGCCACCCTGATGGGCAGATGAGGAAGTGCAATCGGTACAGCGCCGCACTCGTGAAGGGACCTGGAAACATTTCGAAGGGCACGTCCACGTTCCTCGCCCGGTTTGGCCTGGTGGCCAAAACTCGGCTGGCGAGGCGTTTCTGTTCGCCGCCTAAGGCAGGTCCGCGAGCTGGGGGTCCAACTTGGCGGCATTGTTGGGCTGCACGAATACCCAGCGGTCGCGGCGTGAGTAGTGCAGCGTCCCACCAGCCGAGGCAGCCTGTCTCAGGACTCCTGCGTAGGGCGTGATGAAGCGGCCGTGCGGATTCAGTTCGACCGCCAGGTCGATGGCCGGAAGGACCGCGTTCGGCGGAGCTTTCAGCCCGATGAGCACGGTGGCCATGGCGAGCGCCTCGTTGCTGGCGAACCCGAAATCCGCATCGAACTGTTCGAGCGCGGTACGCGCCTTCCGCAGGCCTTGCGGATCGCCGGGCAGCGCGGCGGCGAGGAGCGATTCAGCGTATGTGCGGGCGTAGTGGCGCTCGAAGGGCGCCAGGCTCGCCGCGGATCCGTAGTGGTCCGCGGCGGACGCGAAGTCGCCCGAGGCGTAGGCATCCCAGCCATTCGAGGCGCGGCCATCGGCCACGGGCAGAATGCAAGCGACCGCCACGAGCGCGAGGGCCGCCGGGGCGAGAAGGCTGAGGCGGACCATCGCCGAGACGGTCGATCGCTGAGCCTCCGGCGCCGGGCCTTCAGCGCGACCGAGGAGCGCGCCGAGGAGGACGAAGAAGAGGGCGTGCGCCGCCATCGATATTGGATTGACCATGGTCAGCGCCGCGTAGCCGGCCATGGCGCTCCACCAGTACGGGGTGGCGGATTCGGGCGCGGTGCGGTTGTGGCGCAGAGAGAGCCAACCCACGAGCCCGATCAGCGCCGCAAGGCTCATCAGCCCCGGGAGCCCGGCGTTCGCCGCGGTGTCCATGGCCCAGTTGTGGCTGCTTTGTGCGACGAGGTCGTAGTCATCGAAGGCGCCGTGGAGGGACGGGCGCTCGCGAGGAAACGCGAGGAAGAGCCCGTCTGGGCCGAAGCCAGTGACCGGCGACGCGATGATGGTCGCAGCCGTGCCCTTCCACAGTTCGAGCCTGGTCGAGCCGCCGGGATCGCCCTGCCGTACGCCGGTCTGAACCCGGTCAGCGGTGACGGCCAGGCCTCCGGCACCAACGCTCGCCACCACGCCAAGGGCGATGCCGGCCAGCAACAGCCCCCCGCTACGGGACGCCGTGCGGACTGTCTGCCCGCAAACGAGGCTTGCCATCGGGAGCGACGCGGCAACCACCCCGAGCGCGATCAGACCGCTGCGGCTGCCGGATTCGAGGATGATGAAGGTAACAGCCGCAGCCACCGCGACTGGTGGGACGGCGCGCCGCCAGCCGACGCCGATCGTCGTGCCGCCGAGGGCGAGACTGATGATTGCGTAGGCCGCCAGCTCGTTGGCGTTTCCTATGGTGCCGATCGCCCGGACCGAGGTATCGACCCACCAACTGATGGGGTCGCGGCCGAGGGACTGGATGAGCGTGTAAAGCGTGACGCCCGCCAGTCCAAACGCGACCGGGAGGCACAGGCGCGCCGGCGCGTGCCGCCTTCCCGCCGCGACGGCGCCGAGGAACAGCACCACGTACGCGACCTGTGTGAGCAGGCCCTGCCGGTACTGGTAGTAGCCAAGAATGCTTCCCCGCCGGTCGATGCCGAAAGCGAAACTGACAGCGAGACAACAGACCCACGCGGCGAGGGCCAGCCGCACCCACGGCGTACGAGGGAGCACCTCCCCGGCCAGTCCGAGCCCGGCGAGGATGAGCGCCGCGGCAACCAGCAACGAAGCCTGTTTGGGCAGCGTGAAATTGTCGTAGATAGCGGAATCGAAGATGACAGGAGTGACGGCGAGGGCGACGACGAGGCCCGCTAGCGTGAGCGCGTGGCCGGTCCTGATGAGGCGCGTGGCCGAATGCGCGGGCTGCACGGCGGAATGGTAGGTGCGCCGAGGCTTCTGCGCATTCGTGGCCGTTGTTTGGTACTGTTCGAGGCAGCTGCCTCAGGGACGAGCCCAGGCTACGCGCTCATCAATGCGGCGCGACATGGTGTATTCGACGGGCACGAAGCCGTGGCCCAGCCAGAATGGCGCTCCGCTGGGGTTGCCGGAAGCGAAGTGGAGGGTGCACGTCGTGTAGCCGTGTTCCCGGGACCATTTCATCGTCTCCGAAAGCAAAGCGGTGCCGATCCCGCCGCCCCGGGCCTCCGCCGCGACCACGCCATCGAACAGGTAGATGTTTCCCTCCGGTTCTACGATTGGCGGCGTGAAGCCGGGGCGCAGGAACGTCTGCATCCCGACCGGAGTGCCGGCGTCGTAGCCGATGAAGTACGGGACATCGGAGTTGGCGAGGGCCGCCAGGTTGAACTCGTGGGTCGCCCGATCCGTTTCCCGCAGGTACGGCCAGAAGATGGGCGAGGAGTTGTGGTGGCGGCCGAGGTCGTCGGCGAGCTTCATGATCACGCCAATGTCCTCGGGGCCGGCGCGATGCACCTCGATCGTTGCGGACGATAGCCGGTCGACGGGCCCGGTAGGACGCACGGCGGCAGTAGTGTGCCGCCCAAAGCCCAGGCTGACCCACGCCTCTTGCGCCTCGGCGTCGCCAGCGACGATGTTGGCCTGGTGGACGAAAAACCCATCGCGCACCCAGCGATCGGCGAGGACCGCGTACATCGCGCGGTAGACCTCGGACGCGTCTTCGCCTTCGGCCACGGCGTGGGCATCGACGCCCATGGAAATGGAATGCGGAGGGATGAACTGGGAAGGGAAGTCGGTGGGCGCGAAGAGGGCCTTCTCGCCGGCGAGGAAGCCGACCGTTCGGCCGCGAGTCTCAGCGATGACGGCGGACGATCGCGTGCTTGTGAGCTGCGAGCTGATCACGTCGGCGGAGTTCGCCGGGTCTTCGAGGCCTCGGGCGAGCAGGGGGAGTCGCTGCCGGTCGCGCCTGTGGCGGGCGGCGAAGAGCTCGGCGGCGGGCTGAAGGTCGCGACTGGAATCAAAGTCCCGGGCGGAGATTCTGGACACGGAACCGCCCTCCCGTGGCGCGGCCAGAGCATCTTAACGCACGCCGATGCCCGTTTTCCTCGGTTCGGTCATGTTTCCGGTATGTTACGATCAGATTAAATCATACCGGAGAAGACTATGGCGACGGGAACCGTCACAGACCGCGAAGAAACCGTGAAGCAGGCAAGCCAGGCACTCTACGAGGCCATGACGCACCACTTCGGCCCGCTGGATCTCGGCGCGCATCAGCCGCTCGTGAAGGCGATCTCAGAGTTCGGCGCCGGGAACCGGGCCGGTGACGCAACGGCGGCAGCCGTTGCCAGCCGGCACGTATACGAAGCGCTTACGCACCACTTCGGTCCCCGGGATCTTGGCGCGCACGATTCCGTGGTCGTAGCGCTTTCGGCCTACGGCGCGGCGTGCCGAGAAGCAGGCCCGAAAGCCTGACCGGGCGCCGTTAACAGCCGGGGAGGCGTTCCCGGAGGGCGGCGACGAGCCCGCTTACCGGAATGCGTTGCTGCTCCTGGCTGTCGCGATCCCGCAGGGTGACGGCATCGTCGCCGGGCGTCCCGTGCTCGCCGACCGACTGAAAGTCGATCGTGACGCAAATCGGCGTGCCAATTTCGTCCTGGCGGCGATAGCGCCGGCCGATCGACTGAGTCTCGTCGTACTGAGTCATCCAGAGGGGGCGGATCATCTCGTAAACCTTGCGCGCGAGGGGCTGCAGTGCCTCGTTCTTCGAGAGCGGCAGCACAGCAACC
>JBGOVF010000019.1:0-13289 GCA_041477975.1 Tepidiformaceae bacterium | reverse complement strand
GTTCCGCTCGCTTGCGGTCTCCTTGCGCGGGTTCGCAGCCTGGCGTTCGCGCTTCGCTGCGGCCTTTGTTTGCGGCCGCGGCTCCTGGGGCGCCGATTCCCGCGAAATGCGCGTGGCGATCGTCGCCGCCGCGCGGGCCGCGGATTCCTCCGGGTTGGGTCCGGCTGGTGCGGCAGCCTTCGTCGCCGCCTTTCGCCCGTTCGGCGAAGCCACGAGCGCCGGGCCGGTCGCCTTCGTGCGCGCCGGTTTCGCACCGTTGGCCCGAGCTTTGCCATCGGCGCCGGCGACGGCCCGCGCAGCGCTCCGTGCGACGGTCCCCGCGGCCTCCAGGATCGGCCGCAGGTACTGCCCGGTGAAGCTGTCCGGGTTGAGCGCGATCTCCTCCGGCGTCCCCGTCGCTACCAGGTAGCCACCGCGGTCGCCACCGTACGGGCCAAGGTCCACGAGGTAGTCCGCGGACTTGATCACATCCAGATGATGTTCGATCACGATCACCGTGTTGCCCGCATCGGCGAGCCGCTGAAGCACGTGTAGCAAGTGCGATACGTCCTGAAAGCTCAGCCCGGTTGTCGGCTCATCGAGGATGTAGAGCGTCCGCCCGGTGGACCGCCGTGAAAGCTCCCCTGCCAGCTTGATCCTCTGCGCCTCGCCGCCGGAAAGCGTCGTCGCCGGCTGGCCGATGTGGATGTATCCGAGCCCCGTCGCCTCCAGCGTGTCGAGGATGCGCTTCACCCGCGGGAAGCGCTCGAAGAACTCCGCCGCCTCGGACACGGTCATGTCGAGCACGTCCGCGATGCTCTTTCCGCGGAAAAGGATCTCCAGCGCCTCGCGGTTGTAACGCTTCCCGTGACAGATTTCGCACGGCACCGTCACGTCCGGTAGAAACTGCATCTCGACGACCTTGTAGCCGTCGCCGGAGCACTCTTCGCAGCGGCCGCCCTTCACGTTGAAACTGAACCGCCCCGCCTTGTAGCCGCGCGCCTTCGCTTCCGGCACGGAAGCGAACATTTCACGGATGATCCCGAAGGCGCCGGTGTAGGTCGCCGGGTTCGACCGCGGGGTGCGCCCAATCGGCGACTGGTCGATGTCCACGACCTTGTCCACGTGCTCGATGCCCTGGATCGAGTCGTGCAATCCGGGCCGCTGGCGAGAGCCGTGCAGCACCTGCAACGCGCGCTTCACCAGGATCTCCGTGATCAGCGACGACTTGCCCGAGCCCGAGACGCCGGTCACCGCCACGAACATTCCGAGCGGGATGTCGACGTCCAGGTTGCGCAGGTTGTTTTCGCGCGCGCCCTTGATGCTGATGACCTGCCCGTTGCCGGCGCGGCGTTCGCGCGGCACGGGGATCTCGCGCCGCCCGGACAGGTAGGCGCCGGTGATGCTCTCCTCGGAGGCTTTGATCGCCTCGATGTCGCCTTCCGCGACGACGTAGCCGCCGTGGACGCCCGCTCCCGGGCCCATATCGATGACCCAGTTTGCCGCGCGCATCATCGCCTCGTCATGCTCGACGATGAGCACCGTGTTGCCCAGGTCGCGGAGCCGCTCCAGCGTTCGAATCAGGCGATCGCCGTCGATGGGGTGCAGCCCGATCGACGGCTCGTCGCAGATATAGAGCACTCCCATCAGGGCCGAGCCAATCTGCGTAGCGAGCCGGATGCGCTGCGACTCTCCGCCTGAAAGCGTCCCCGAGACCCGGTCCAGCGTCAGATACTCCAGCCCCACGTCCTGCAAGAACTCCAGCCGCCCACGGATCTCCTTCAGGATCTGGTGGGCGATGGTCTGTTCGCGCTTGTTGAGAGGTGTGTCGCCGGATGCCAGGTGGTCCGCCCACGCCTTCGCCGCCGAGATACCAAGGTTGGTCACATCAACGATCGACCGTCCGTCGATCTGCACGCCAAGCGCCTCTGCTCGTAGACGCCGCCCCTTGCACGCCGGGCACGGGATCGACCCCATGTACTTCTCGATCTCGGCCCGGATGTAATCGGAGTCGGTCTCCTTGTACCGGCGCTGAAGGTTCGTGACCACACCTTCGAACTTGGTGTCGTAGACCTGCGTGCGCCCGTATTGGTTCGTAAATCGCAGCCGCAGTTGCCGGTCGCCGGTCCCGAACAGCACGGCGTTCAGTTGTGCCTCGCTCAGTTCGAGCACCGGCTGGTCGGCGCTGAAGCCCATGTCCTCGGCAACCGCTTCGAGCTGGCGCATGTACCAGCCGGCAACGCTCGGTGACTTCGACCACGGCTCGACGGCCCCACCGGCCAGCGACTTCGAGCGGTCCGGGATGATGAGCGTAGGGTCGATCTGCAGCTCCATCCCCAGTCCCGTGCACTTCGGGCAGGCGCCGTGCGGGCTGTTGAAGCTGAACGTGCGCGGCTCTATCTCCCCAATCGACGTGCCGTCGTACGGGCAGGAGAAGTGCTCGGAGAAGATGCGCTCCGCTTCGGCCTCGCTGGCGGCGGCCGTGCGGCGGCCCGCGGTCCCCGCGGCGGCGGGCGCCACGATCATCGTGCCCAACCCCACCTTCAAGGCCGTCTCAACGGAATCGGCGATGCGGCTGGTCGCTGTGGCGTCCTTCCCGGGCTCAGGCACGACGAGCCGGTCGACGACAACGTCGATGTCGTGGCGCTTCTTCTTGTCGAGCACGATCTGCTCATCCAGGTCACGCACTTCGCCGTTGATGCGCACGCGCACGAACCCCGCTCGCCGCGCCTCCTCCAGGATGCCCGTGTGCTCGCCCTTCTTCGCCCGCGTCACCGGTGCAAGCAACAGCAGCCGCGAGCCGGGCGGATACGCCAGCGTCGCGTCGACGATCTGCTGAACCGTCTGCTTCTCGATTGGCCGCCCGCACGAGGGGCAGTGCGGACGTCCCGCCCGCGCCCAGAGGAGCCGCAGGTAGTCGTAGATTTCGGTAACGGTGCCGACCGTCGACCGCGGGTTGTTCGAGGTCGATTTCTGGTCGATGGAGATCGCCGGAGACAGCCCGTCGATGTGGTCGACGTCCGGCTTCTCCATCAGTCCCAGGAACTGGCGCGCGTACGCCGAAAGCGATTCCACGTACCGCCGCTGCCCTTCGGCGTAAATAGTGTCGAACGCCAGCGAAGACTTTCCGGAGCCCGATAGCCCCGTTATGACAACGATTTGGTCGCGCGGGATGCGCACATCGATGTTCTTGAGGTTGTGCTCGCGAGCGCCGCGGACGGAGATGTGGTCGAGAGGCATGCAGCGGTTCGGATTTCTTCAGCGTTGGATTTAGGACTTCCCAGTGTACGTGAGCACTCGCGCAGTCGCCCGCGAGAATACCAGCCCACGAACGAATGTTCTAGCCCGGACGCTGCACGCGGTACCGCAGATAGACTTCGCTCGTCTGCTCATTCGGCACAGCGGAAACGAGCACCAGGTGCTTCACTTCCTCGCGGCCAAAGGCGCGGTGCCCTTCGACCGCTGTCAACGTGTCGCGTCCGGCGACCACCACCGGGCCGAGCGTCACGAAGTACTCGTCGACGCAGCCCAGGGCGAAAAGCTGCGCGTTGATGGTTGGCCCGCCTTCGGCGAGCAGGACGCTCGCGCCCAGTTCGTGCCGCATGTGCTTTAGCATCGCCCTGATGTCGCCGTCTGCCGGGACGACGACGACTGGCCGCCCCGTCGCCTCGATTGCCTTTCGCCGGTCCATCGGCGCCCGTTCGGACAGGTAGACGACGGCCTCGAAGTCCCGCGCGGTGAAGAACACCCGGTCTAGAGGCAAGTCGCCGGACGCGGAGAGCGTCGCCGCGATCGGGAATCGCGGCTTTCCCCGCGAGATGCGCAACTGCTCCAAGGACTCGTCGCCCAGCCGCGATGACGTCCCGCTCGCCCGTAGTGTGCTCGCGCCGTTCAGCACGATGTCGGCGTTCACTCGGAGTTCGCGCATCAGGAGCTGGTCGGTCTGCGAACCGATGCCCTGCTCGGTGCCTTCGATCACGGCTTTCCCGTCGGCCGACATCACCATGTTCATCAGCACATACGGCCGGTCCCGCGGCGGCGAAGGCAGTTCGAGCGATGTGTAGTCAGGTCTGGTCACGTTTCGATTGTCGGCGGGCCTCCACGCCGTGTCGATGCCACCAGCGCGCCAGTCGGCTGGGCGTGCTCGCCGGCAGGCACGCCGCGCTACCGGGGCGGCGCGAACTGAACCACCCAATCACGTTGCTCGTTCGTATCGGGCACCTGGCGCCCTCGCACCGCTTCGATGCGCCGCCACGCCTCGCCCGGCGCAACGCCACCCATGACGAGCAGGGCGGCAGCCAGCGTCGGCGAGCGCCCCACGCTCGCGAAGCAATGCACCGCAAGCCCTCGCCCGGCGCGCAACGACACGTGCCAGCGTTCGAGCGCGGCCCGCGCCGCCACCCCGCTCGGCACTTGCAGGTTCCCCACCGGGAAGTGGACGTATTCGATTCCATGCAGCTCGCATAGTTCCGGTATCGCTTCGATCCCCAGCTTCGTTATCTCCTCGCGCACAAGAGCCGACACGAGGATCTCCAGGTTGGCATCGCGCAAGGCCACAATGTCGTCTTCCAGCCAGGAACCGGCGCGCGGGCGGCTGCAAATGGCGAGCCGTCCCGGCCACGGCCCTTCCACGGGAAACAATTCCACGCGCGCTCAGGCCTCCGGGAGGTCGTGGGCGGGGTCGAACGCCCGGTAGTAGCACGTTTGGTTGCCGGTGTGGCAGGCGGGCCCCGTCGGCCGCGCCAGGACCAGGAATGAATTCGCTTCGCAGTTCTTCGATATGGAGACCAACTCCAGAACGTTCCCGCTCGTCGCGCCCTTCTCCCAGAGTTCGTTCCGGCTCCGGCTCCAGAACGTCACGCGGCCCGTCCGGTACGTCGCCGCAATCGACTCCCGGTTCATCCAGGCGAGCGTCAGCACCTCTCGGGTGTCGGCGTCCTGGACGACGGCCGGGATCAGGCCCTCCGGATCGAAACTGATGACGGTCTCTTCGCCGCCACTCACGCTCACGTAACTGCCTCCATCACGGGCCGGATCGGGATCCCCTGGGCCGCCAGGTACGCCTTCACCTGGGCGATCGAATAGGTGCCGAAGTGAAAGATGCTGGCAGCAAGCACGGCATCAGCATGCCCCTCGGTGAGCGCCTCGGCCATGTGCTCCGGACCGCCGGCGCCGCCGGAGGCGATGACCGGAACGGTCACGGCGTCGCTGATCGCCCGCAGCATGGCGATGTCGTAGCCCTTCTTGTGGCCGTCCGTGTCCATGCTCGTCACTAGCAGCTCCCCGGCTCCTCGCTCCACGGCTTCGCGTGCCCACGCCACGGCGTCGAGCCCCGTCGGGTTGCGCCCCCCATGCGTGTAGACCTCCCAGCTCCCCCGCTGGCCCGGGACCTTCCGCGCGTCGATCGCCACCACAATTGCCTGGCTGCCGAACCGGTACGCCCCCTCGTTGATGAGCTCCGGTGTCTGGATCGCCGAGGTGTTGATACTCACCTTCTCAGCCCCCAGTTCGAGCATGATCTTCATGTCGCTCGCACTGCGGATGCCGCCGCCGACCGTGAACGGGATGAACACCTGGTCCGCCGTCGCCGCGACCATGTCGTACACCGTGGAGCGGTCGTCGGAAGAGGCAGTGATGTCGAGGAACACGAGTTCGTCGGCGCCCTCGCGGTCGTACAGGCGCGCAAGCTCCACCGGGTCGCCGGCATCGCGCAGCTCCACGAACGAGATGCCTTTGACCACGCGCCCGCCGTCAACATCGAAGCAGGGGATAATACGGCGCGTCAGCACGAAGTCATTGTCGATTGTCGCTGCGACGCTTGTCGATTTCGCACGTCACACGAGCACTGGAGGTTGAAATGCGTTACGACGATCGGGCGGCCAGGGAACGCGTAGCGGTGGCCATGCCCCACATGGCCGTCTACTACCTCTGCATCCTCAAGAAGGGGCCGCGTTGGACGGGCGTCGAGTCGCCCGAACTGGAGGCGCTCCAGGCCGCGCACCTGGCGAACTTCGAGCGGCTCGGGAAGCTCGGCAAGGTTGTCCTGAACGGGCCGCTGCTCGATCAGTTAGAGGCCGGCGGCGAGCTTCGCGGGCTCAGCATCTTCAAGACCGCAAGCCTCGCGGAAGCCCAGGCCCTCGCGGCGACCGACCCCATGGTCAACATCGGCCACCTTGTCGCCGAGATCCATCCGTGGATGATTCGCGCCGGCGCACTGCCTTAGCGGCCGGGTGCGAACGCGGCCAATGCCTCCGCCAGGTCGACCGTCCCTTCGTACAGCGCCTTGCCCACGATTGCGCCTTCGCACCCGATATCAGCGAGCTTGCGCAGGTCCGAGAGCTTCGCTACCCCGCCCGACGCCACCACCGGCACCGGCAGTGCCGCGACAAGTTCGATCAACGCCTCGAAGTTGGGCTCGGTGAGCGTACTATCGCGGCCGATATCTGTGAACATGAGGCGCGGGACGCCGGCAGCCACCATCCGCCGGGCGAGCTCCAAGGCCCGCACACCGCTCGCGCTTTCCCAACCGTCGGTGCGCACCTCGCCATCACGGCTGTCGATGGAGACGACGATGTCCGTCGGGAACGCCGCTACCGCGCGCCGCACGAGCTCCGGGTCGCGGACCGCGGCGCTGCCCAGCTGCACGCGCCGGGCGCCGTAGGCGAAAGCGTCGCGCACGGCCTCGATGTTCCGAATGCCGCCTGATACCTCTACCGGAATACGGACCGCCACGCAGATAGCCTCCATCACGGCGCGGTTGCGCGGCTCGGCCGCCCGCGCCCCGTCGAGGTCGACGACGTGCAGCCGCGGCGCGCCGAGCGCCTCCCATCGCCGCGCCACCCCAACCGGGTCATCCGAGTACGACGTCTCGCGCGCGTAGTCGCCCTGGAGAAGGCGCACGCAACGCCCTTCCCGGAGGTCGATAGCCGGAATGACTTCGAAGGTCAGGACGCGCCCCCACGCACGCCAGCAAAGGCTGCCGAGTCGGCCGCGAGCGATCGCGCCCAGCGCACGAAATTCGCGTAGAGCCGCAGCCCGTGGACGCCACTCTTTTCGGGATGTAACTGTGTGGCCACCATGGGGCCACGCGCCACTGCTGAAGGAAAAGTAAGGCCGTACTCCGTCGTGCCGAGCGCCAGTGAATCGTCGCGCACCGTCGGGTAGTAGCTGTGCACGAAGTAGAAAAAGCTGCCGCTCGGGATGCCTTCCGTGATTGGGTGGTCGCGGACCCAGTCGACCGTGTTCCAGCCCATGTGCGGCACCTTTCGGCCAGGCTCGTTAGGAAAGCGGAGTACCTCGCCCGGCAGCACGCCCATGCACTCGGTGTCGCCTTCCTCCGACCGTTCGAGGAGCGCCTGCAGGCCCATGCACACGCCGAGGAACGGCCGCCCCGCGGCGATGTACTCCTTCAGCGGCTCCACGAGGTTGCGCGAGAGCAGGTTGGCCATGGTGTCCGCTGCCGCGCCAACGCCCGGCAGCACGACACCCGCTGCACGATCGATGTCCGCCGGGTCCGCCGAAACGAGCGGATCGGCGCCCACGTGCACGAGGGCCCGCGCCACGCTGCGCAGGTTCCCGGCATCGTAGTCAATCACAACAATTGGCTGTTCCACGGCGAGTCGAGTGTACCAGACGCCCGATATACTTCGGCTTAAGCATGGCCGAGATCTCCCAGTACGACGCCCGCCTGCGCAGCGAGGAGTTGCGCTCGCAGCTCAACTACCACAACCGCCTCTACTACGAGATGGACGCGCCCGAAATCCCGGACGCTATCTACGACGACCTGATGAACGAACTGCGCGCAATCGAGCGCCAGTTCCCGGAGCTCATCACCCCCGATTCCCCGACGCAGCGCACTGGCGCGGCGCCGCTCACCACGTTCGACGTGGTCGAGCACCGCCTGCCGCTCCTCAGCCTCTCCAACTGCTTCGCCGAGGAGGAGCTGCACGCGTGGCATCGCCGGGCGGAGGAGCGCGTGGGCTCGGCCGAGTTCGCGTTGACCAGCGAACCCAAGGTCGATGGCCTCGCAATCGCGCTGGTGTACGAAAACGGCCGCTTCGCCCAGGGCGCCACCCGCGGCGACGGCCAGCGCGGGGAGAACGTCACCGAGAACCTCCGCACCATCGGTTCCATCCCCAGGTCGTTGAAGGGCTCCTTCCCCGCTCGCTTCGAGGTGCGCGGTGAGGTGTACATGACGAAGAGCGGCTTCGAGGCGATGAACGACGCCATCGGCAACACCAACCTCGAGCGCGAGAAGGAAGGCCGCAAACCGCTGCCGCTTTACTCGAACCCGCGTAACGCGGCAGCGGGCTCAGTGCGCCAGAAAGATCCGGCGGTCACCGCCGGCCGGCCGCTGGCGATGTTCATGTACCAGCTCGGCTGGTGCGAAGGCGCGCGTCCGGACAGCCACTTTGAGACGCTGATGTGGCTGGGCGAGATGGGCTTCCGCATCAACCCCGAAGCCCGCCGCCACGCAACCCTCGCCGAAGCCTACGAACGCGTGAAGTGGTGGGACGGCCAGCGCGAAAAGCTCGACTACGACATCGATGGCGTTGTCCTGAAGATCGACGACACCCGCGACTGGGAACGGCTCGGCGCTGTCGGCCGCGAACCGCGCTGGGCAACCGCCTTCAAATACCCGCCCCAGCAGCGCACCACGAAGCTCCGCAAGATCGAAGTCAACGTCGGGCGCACGGGCGTCCTGACGCCGTTCGCCATGCTTGAAACCGTGGTCGTCGGCGGCGCCAACGTGAGCATGGCCACGCTCCACAACGAAGACGACATCCACCGCAAGGACATTCGCGCAGGCGACACCGTGATCGTCCAGCGCGCGGGCGAAGTCATCCCCCAGGTGGTTGGGCCGGTGCTCAGCCTGCGCACGGGCGACGAACTCGAGTTCCGGATGCCCGCCGAGTGCCCGGTCTGCCACACGCCGGTCGTACGTGAGCCCGGCGAAGCCGCGACCTACTGCCCCAACACCAACTGCCCGGCCCAGCAGATCCGCCTCATCGAGCACTTCACCAGCCGCGGCGCCATGGACATCGAAGGCATTGGCGAACGCATGGCCTACACCCTCTACCGCGAAGGACTCGTCACCGACATCGCCCACATCTACGACCTCACCGCCGAGAAACTCATGACTCTCCCGCTGGTGAAGGAAAAGACCGCCGGCAACCTTATGGCCGGGATCGAAGCGAGCAAACAGCGCCCGCTGCCAAATGCCCTCTTCGCCCTCGGCATCCGCCACGTCGGCTACGAAACGGCGCGCCTGTTGGCCGAGCACCTCGGCTCGCTAGAAGCCCTGCTTGACGTCGACTCCGAGAAGCTCATGGAAGTCGAGGGCATCGGTCCGGTGGTGGCAAAGAGCATCGCCAACTGGGCCGCCCGCGAGCCGAACCGCGACATCGTCCGGCGCCTCGTGGCGGCCGGGGTGAACCCCTCGTACTCCGCCGCAGCGGCGAAGGTCAGCGGCCCGCTGGAGGGACTGACTCTGCTCGTCACCGGCCGCCTGGAAACCATGTCCCGCGGCCAGGCCGAAGACCGGATCCGGGCGCTCGGAGGCAAGGTCGGTAGCTCGGTCAGCAAGGGAACGGACTATCTGGTGGTCGGCGCGGAGGCTGGAACGAAGCTGGCGAAAGCCGAGAAGCTCGGCGTCAAGACTATCGACGAGGCCACGTTCGGGAACCTGTTGGAAGGCGGGCTCGAAGCTCTGTCAGACGCTCAGGATGACCCCTCCCCCTAATTCGAAGCGTTAAACGCGGACGCCTCGCACACTCGGTCATGGGCGGTATAATGAACCACACTGCGCGGCCCCCGCCGTGCCGTGCTCACCCCTGGCAAGGTCCCTTCTTTGGCGCTTTTCAATCCCCTGAACGGCCTCTTTGGCTTTCTCTCGCACGACATCGCGATCGACCTTGGCACGGCGAACACCCTCGTCATGGTCAAGGGCCGCGGCATCGTCATCGATGAGCCTTCGGTCGTCGCTATCGATCGCATCTCAAAGAAGATCCTCGCCATCGGCGCCGAAGCCAAGCGCATGGTCGGGCGTACGCCAGCCAACATCATCGCCGTCCGCCCCCTGCGCGACGGCGTCATCTCCGACTTCGAAGTCACAGAAAAGATGCTCAGCTACTTCATCCGCGCCGTGCACGACCGCAGCTTCCTCGCCCAGCCGCGCGTCGTCATCGGCATCCCCAGCGGCGTCACGGAAGTCGAAAAACGAGCCGTCCACGATGCCGCCCTCAACGCCGGCGCGCGCAGCTGCTTCCTTATTGAAGAGCCCATGGCGGCCGCCATCGGCGCCGGGCTACCCGTTATGGAAGCGGCCGGCTGCATGATCGTGGACATCGGCGGCGGCACCACCGAGGTGGCAATCATCTCCCTTGGCGGCATGGTCGTCAGCACTTCCATCCGGGTGGCCGGCGACGAGATGGACCAGGACATCATTGCCTACGCCCGCCAGGTCCATAACCTCCTGATCGGCGAACGCACGGCCGAGGAGATCAAGAAGAACGCCGGCTCCGCCGCGCCGCTCGACCCCGAAGAAACGATCGACCTGCGCGGCCGTGATCTCGCCACGGGCCTGCCGAAGGCCGTCGAGGTGAGCACCGTCGAAATCCGCGACGCACTCGCCGGCTCCATCAGCGCCATCGTCGAAGCAGTCCGCTCGTCAATCGAAGTCACGCCGCCCGAGCTGGTGAGCGACCTCATGGCCCACGGTATCGCCCTTGCTGGTGGCGGCGCCATGCTCCGCGGCCTCGATCGCCGCCTCAGCCAGGAAACGCGCTTCCCGGTCTACGTGGCCGAGGACCCGCTGCTTTGCGTGGTCCGTGGCGCTGGCGAAGTGCTGGAGGAATCGATGTTGCTGAGCAAGGTGCAATCGCAACTGGCCTCACGGCGGGGCGGGCGCTAGCATCGGGACGCGCCCCAGGGTAATCGCATGTTGATGTTCTCCCGGTATTCATGGTGGGTCGGCAGCATGGTCGGGCTGGCCTTGTTGCTGGCGATCATGGGTCAAACCGGGCTGCTCAACCCCTTTCAGGGCCTGTTTCTCACCGTTACATCACCTGTCGAAAGCGTGCTCACCGGCATCTTCCGCCCCGTCGCCTCCGTGCTCTCCGACGCGGGCCGGCTGAACGACCTTCAGGACGAAAACGGCCGCCTCCGCCTTGAGAACGAGGAGCTCAAGAACCAGAACGCGGAGCTTCAGCAAGACGCCGAGACCGTGAAGGAATTGAGAGACGCCCTCGGCATCACTCAGGGCGGCGGCAGCGACACGAAGCTCGCCGCCAGCATCGTCCACCGTGACAGCTCTGTCTTCACCGATGTCGTCAGCATCGATAAGGGCACCAACAGCGGGGTGCAGACGGGCATGGTCGTGCTCTCATCGCGCGGCACGCTCATCGGCACGGTCACCAAGTCGCTCGCGGATATCTCGTTCGTCCGCCTCATCACCGATAGCAAGAGCAAAGTCCAGGCCCAGGTGCAGGGCGGCTCCGCGGACGGCATCGTCCAGGGCAGCCCGGGCCGCGGCCTCTCCTTCAACCTCGCCCAGGGCGACATCAAAGTGGGCGATACGCTCATCACCGGCGGGCTCGGCGGCAACTACCCGCCGGGGCTCCCCATCGGCACGGTCGGCGATGTCAGCGGCAACAGCCAGGACCCCTTCAAGAAGGTCAAAGTCGAACCGCTGGTCCGCATCTCTACCGCCCGCACCGTCCTCGTCCTTACGAGCTTCCTCCCCCAGCGGTTGGACCTGCAGTCGCCATGAAAGCCGTCGCCATCAGCGTGCTCGTCCTCGTTGCCGTCCTTGGCCAGGTCACGGTTGCCTCGCTCTTCCCCATTTCCGGCGGGGAAGCCGACCTGCTGCTCGTAACGCTGTTGCTGCTCTCCGTCTTCGCCGGGCCACGAGCGGTCCTCATCGCGCTGCCCATCGCCGCCATCATGCTCGGCTTCGTTTCGGACCGGGCTCCGGGCCTGCTCCTCCTCGCCTATCTGCCACTGCCCCCGTTCGCACTGTACCTCGACGAATCGCCGCTGCCTTTGAACCACTACGCCAGGACGGCCTTGACCTGCTTCGGAGTCGGGATCTGGCTGCGGCTTGTGCTCGCGCTCGGCGCCGTCGCCCAGGGGGCCGATATGGCAGCCGCGGCGCTCGTCCGCGATGTCATGCTCCCCGGCGCTTTCCTGGACTTTGCTTTACTCACCGTGGCGTACATTGCCTGCCGGTTCATAGGATGGACGGGGCGCGGAATGACGTTGCAGAGAAGCGGGTGGTAAACCCATGAGCATTCTCGAAGAAGGCTATCGATCGCCCGGCGGGAGCAGCCGCAACCGGCCCCACGGCAACCTCAACGTGCTCCGGGCATCGGTCCTCATCGTCTTCGCGATCCTCACCGTGCGCCTCGTCTACATGCAGATCATCAATGGCGCCGAATATGCCCGCCGTTCGCGCGAAAACCACATCGTCGAAAAGAACATCCTGCCTACTCGCGGCCTCATCCTCGATCGCAATGGCCAGCCGCTCGTCCAGAACGTCGGTGTCTACACCGCCACGCTCGTGCCCGAACTGCTCCCCAAAGACCAGGCCTCGCGCTACAAGATCTACCTCCGGCTCGAAGGACTGACCGGTGCCTCGGCGCTCGATATCCAGTCGAAAGTGAAACGGGCCGAAGAGAACGACCAGGCGTACATCGAGGTCCAGGTCCAGAAGTACCTCACCAAAGAGCAGGCGCTCAGGCTCGATGAAGCATCGGTTGACATGCCGGGCGTCAGCCTCTCCGTGACGCCGGGCCGCACCTACCCGATGGGCAACGAGTTCTCCAGCCTCCTCGGCTACATCGGCGCCCAGACGCCGGAGGAGGCGAAGAACCTTGGGCCGAAGGGCTACCAGCTCAATGAACCCGTCGGCAAGGACGGCATCGAAGCACGCTACGAAGACGACCTCCGCGGCGAAGTCGGCTTCACAGCAAACGAGCAGGACGCGCAGGGCAACCTGATCAACGCTCTGCAGACGAAGGATCCCGTGCCGGGCAACAGCCTCAAGCTCGCGATCGATGCCGACCTCCAGAAGTATGTGGCCGAACTGCTCCAGGACTCGCTTGACGGCACGAACGGGTCCTACGGGCCCGCGTCAGTGGCTGCGGCGGTCGTCATGAACCCCAAGACCGGCGAGGTCTACTCGCTCGTTTCCGTTCCGTCGTATGACAACAACATCTTCGCCCAACCTGATGCGCGGGCGAACGAACTCTCCGCCCTCTATCACGACAACCGCCACCCGTTCTTGAACCAGGCGCTCACCTCCGCCGCCC
>JBGOVF010000303.1:0-3882 GCA_041477975.1 Tepidiformaceae bacterium | reverse complement strand
TACCGGGACAGTGGGGAAAACGACGGCAAAAGGCCTGACGGCTACTGCGTTGTCGACGCGTTTCCGGACGCACCGGAGCGAAGGCAACTTCAACTCACGCGAAGGCCTGCCGCTGGCTTTGATGAGCCTTCGGCGCGACCACGAAGTGTCTGTGCTCGAGATGGGGATGGATAGCCCCGGGGAAATGGACTACCTGTGCGGCATTGCGGAGCCACACATTGGCGTGGTCCTGAACATCGGGCTCACGCACATCTCCAAGCTCGGCAGCATCGAAGCGATTGCCCGCGAGAAGCTGGCACTGGTGCGCAATCTGCCGGAGTCCGGCATCGCGATCATCAACGTTGACGACCCGCGCGTCGCGCCAGTACGCGGCAACCTCCGTTGCCGGGTGATTCCGTTCGGAAAGCAGGTGGGTGGCGGCGGCCTGAGCTACCACGACCCTGTGGACCTGGGGCTCTCAGGCTCCGAATTCCACCTGTTCTTCGGGCCGGAGCATGTACTCGCGCGGTCGCCGCTTCCCGGGTTGCACACCATTCCTGCGGCGCTTTGCGCCATCGCAGTCTGTTACGCGATGGGAATGTCGCTCCCGCAGGCTACGGCGGCACTGGCCAGCGCCGACCTCCGCGAAGGCCGGATGCAGGTCCGCCAGAGCGATACCGGCGCGACCATTCTTGACGACCGCTATAACTCGAGTCCCGCGTCCCTCGCCGGAGCTTTGTTGCTCCTGCGCGGACGGGAGGGCCGCCGCATCGCCCTGCTGGGCCGGATGGCGGAGCTTGGCGAATACGAGGAGGGCGAACACGAGAAGATCGGCGCCCTCGCGGCCGGATGCTGCGACCTGCTCTTCGCGGTTGGTTTGCCCTGCAAAGCGATGGTGGAGGCTGCCCACGCCGCCGGCCTTGCGGCCGCGTACTGGTTCGAGGACAAGCGCGAGGCCGCCGTCGCTGTCCGCGAACGGCTGGCCATCGGCGATACGGTCCTGGTGAAGGCGTCACGCAGCCAGGAGTTCGAGACGATCATCCCGTTCCTGGAGGGCGCGGCTTGATTCACGCCCTCATCTCCGGCTGCGTGACGTTCGTGATTGCGGTGGTGCTTGGCGCCCCGATCGTGACCTACCTGCGCGGGCAGAAGGCTGGCAAGCACATCAGCACCGACCAACCGGAGTCGCACCAGGTGAAGGCGGGCACGCCCACGTTCGGCGGCTTCATCATTTGGGTGCCCACGTTCCTCGTGACGGCGGTGGCGGTGGACTGGTGGAAGCACCAATCCATCCTGCTCCCACTCGCGATGATCGGTATCACGGGCGCCGCCGGCTTCGTGGATGACCTGGGCACGCTGCAGCACCGGCGTCAAACCGGGCTCTCCTGGCGGTTCAAGATCGCGTTCCTGACTGTGCTCTCGATCGGCGCCGCAATCGTCCTGTACGCACATATCGAGGTGGAGTCGATCAACGTCCCGTGGAGCGGCAGCTACGAACTGGGGCTGTTCTACATTCCCATCGCGATCGTCGTGATCGTGGCGACGACCACGTCGGTGGCGATTACCGACGGGCTCGACGCACTGGCCGGCGGGACCACGTTGATCGCGTTCATTGCCTACGGGGCGATCGCGTTCATCCAGGGCCAGGAGTACGTCGCGACGTTCGCGTTCATCATCGCGGGCGCGAACCTCGGGTTCCTCTGGTACAACGCCCACCCTGCGCGCGTGATCATGGGCGATACCGGCGCGCTGGCGCTCGGTTCGAGCCTCGCGGTAGTGGCGCTGATGACCGGGCAGTGGCTGCTGTTGCCCGTCATCGGCATCGTCTTCGTGGCGAACGCGCTCAGCAATGTGATCCAGATAGGGTACTTCAAGCTGAGCGGCGGGAAGCGCGTGTTCAAGCGCGCGCCGCTGCACCACCACTTCGAGGAGATCGGCTGGGCGGAAACGCAGATTGTGACGCGCGCGTGGGTCGTGGGCTTCGCCGCGGCGCTCCTCGGCGTGGCCCTGGCGCTGGCGGTGCCCGAGTGATGGCAACCGCGAACGGCCAGGCCGGGAAACTGACCGACTCCGACGTGCGCGGGAAACGCGTGCTCGTGTATTCCCTCGGGATCGAGGGGCGCGACCTGGCGCGGTGGCTGGTCGCCAATGGCGCTTCGGTGACGGTGAGCGACACACGGTCGGACGCGCAGCTCGCGGCGGCTGGGGCCGCAGCTCCCGAAGGTGTGGAGTGCGTAGTCACAGGCGGGGATTTGCTTGACCCGGCCGGGTTCGACTTCGTGGCGGCGTCGCAGTCAGTGCTGCGGTACAACCCGGCCCTGGCGCGGGCGCGCGAACTCGACATACCGACCACGTCGCAGATGCGGCTATTCCTCCAACTGTGTCCCGGGCGAGTGATTGGCATCACCGGGTCCAGCGGTAAATCGACGACGACGGCGCTGGTTGGCGCAATGGCGCGCGAGGCCGGCGCCGAGCACGTCATCGGCGGGAATATCGGCGAGGCGCTGCTCGGGCGATTGAGTGAGATAGGGCCGCAGACGACCGTCATCCTCGAGATCAGCCACACGCAGTTGCAGTACACGGACGTTTCGCCAGCCATCGCCGCGGTTACGAATGTCACCCCGAACCACCTGGACCAGTTCAGTTGGGACGAATACGTGGGCCTGAAGCGGAACATCCTGGCGCACCAGTCGCGCGGCGATGTTGCCGTGCTGAACGCGGACGACCACACCAGCCGGGCGCTGATGGCATCGGTGCGCGGGAAGCTCGTCCGCACTTCGATCGCCGGCGAAGTTGAGGGCGACGGCGCGTGGGTGGAGCACGGGGTTGTCGCGGCGCGGCAGGGGCGGCTGGCGAAGGAAGTGATAGACATTCGAGATATCCGGCTGCGGGGCCGGCACAACCTTTCGAACGTGGTCATGGCGGGGGCGATCGGCTCGGAAGCGGGCTGGCCGGCTGACGCGATGGCGCGGGCAATCCGCGGGTTCCGGGGCGTGCCACACCGGCTTGAGGTAGTAGGCCAGGCGGGCGGAGTCACGTGGGTCAACGACAGCATCGCGACCAGCCCGGAACGGACCATCGCGGGGTTACGCGCGTTCACTGAGCCCGTCGTGCTGCTCCTGGGTGGGCGCGAGAAAAACCTGCCGCTCGATGAACTGCGAGAGCTGGCGCGAGAGCGCTGCCGGGCCGTTATCTCGTTCGGCGAAGCCGGGCCCCTGTTCTACGAAGCGCTCCGAGACGCGGTCGGCGAATCGCGGCTCGTAAGCACCCTGGAGGACGCCTTGGCGGCAGCGTCGGAACTCGCGCAGGCCGGCGACGCTGTCCTGCTTTCGCCGGCCGGGACGAGTTTCGACGCATACCCGAACTTCGAATCGCGCGGACAGGCGTTCCGCAACCTCGTGGCCGCGTTGCCGGGGTTCGTTGCGGAGGTGCGGCCATAGCCGCTTCACGAACGGGCGAATGGGCCGCCGGGCGGCCGGACTACGCGCTGCTGGCCCTGACCGTCGTGCTCACGATCACCGGGCTTGTGGCCGTGTACAGCTCGAGCTTCGTGATCGCGCTGGCCGACTTCGGCACACCCTATTACTACGTTGTGCGGCAAGGCGTCTGGGCGGTGGCGGGGGCTGCCCTGCTGGTGGCCGCGATGCGGACCGACTACCGGAAGCTGCGGCCGCTGGCGCTGCCAATCATGGGAGTCACGATCGTCGCTCTCCTCGCCGTTCTGGCGGTGGGCGTGCAGGGCGGCGGGGCGAAGCGCTGGATCGGCGTCGGGGAGCTGACGATTCAGCCGGCCGAATTCGCCAAGCTCACTGTGGTCATTTACCTGGCGGCATGGCTGAGTAGCAAGGGCGACGAAATACGTAGTTTCGAACACGGACTGCTGCCTTTTGTCCTCATCATCGG
>JBGOVF010000277.1:0-4099 GCA_041477975.1 Tepidiformaceae bacterium | reverse complement strand
CGGCCGCGGGCGTAGGCGTCGTGCCAGTCGCGGTCGTTCACGATGCGGCCGCCGGAGAGGCAGACGATGCCGAGCGCGCGCTCCGGGTGGGCCAGTGCGTAGGCGAGCGCCATTTCGGCGCCGGCGGAATGCCCGGCGACAACCCAGCGCTCTATCCCGTAGTGGGTGCGAATCGCTTCCATGTCGGTCAGCGACTGTTCGAAGGTGTAGTTTGCGGCGAGCGACGAACGGCCGCACCCGCGCGGATCGAAACGAATGGTCCGGGCACGTCCCTGGAGCAGGTTCGCGACTGGTTCCAGGTAGTCGCAGCAACCTGGGCCGCCGGGACAGAGGATGACGGGCACGCCCTCACCCTCCGCGATGGTCCACAGGCGCGCGTCGCCAGTCTCAACGAACGTCTCCATGGCTCGGATACTAACCGTTAGTGCCAGAGAGCCAACTGTTCATCCTGTAGCGGCGGCAGCAACGGAGACTCCCTCCGGTCCGCGATGGCGTGGCGATCCTTGAGCGCATCCACGAGCGCGTACGTGGGCTGCGTCTCCCACTTCGGCAGGTAGGGCTTCGAATAGAGCTGCTCATACTTCGGCAACTGTTCCGGCCAGTGCTTTGCGAGCGAATCGAAGAAATGTTCCCGTGTGCCCGGACGCAGGTTAAGCACCGCGCACCAGATCTCCGTGGCGCCGGCATCGCGGGCGGCGCACACGACGGCTTCGAGCTGCGCGGGCGAGTCGCTCAGGCCAGGGAGGATTGGGGCCATGCCGACGTGAGCGTCGATGCCGGCTTGGACGAGCATCCGAAGAGCGCGTAATCGCTGGCGTGGTGGCGCCGTGCCGGGCTCAGTTACGCGCCACACCTCCAGGTCGAGCGTCGGAACGGAGACGTTGACGGCGACCTTCGCCCGTCGGGAGGCGGTCTGGAGCACGTCGATATCGCGGACGACGAGAGGGCCGCGCGTGATGATGCCGAACGGCGTGCGGTAGTCGGAGAGTGCCTGGAGGCAGGCGCGCGTGAGCCGGTAGCGGCCCTCCGCCGGCTGGTACGGGTCGGTGGCGGCGCCAATCGTGACGTGCTCACGCTTCCAGGAGCGCTTGCTGAGTTCAGCGCGCAGCACTTCCGCGATGTTCGACTTCACGCGCAGGGATGTGCCGTAGCGGTCGTCCCAGGGCCGGTCGGCGCGCAGTTCGAACCCGCGTACGTAGCAGAAGGTGCAGCGGTGGGCGCAGCCCATGTAGGGGTTCAGCGACCAATCGAAGCCCATGCCGGAGACGCGATTGAGCGCGGTGCGGCAGGGTTCTTCGCGGTACTCGGTGCGCATAGCTTCGGAGCACCGTGCGCGAAGTCGTTTCCGAACTCCAAGACCAGGATGTCACTTGAGTTCGGAGAGGAACTTCCAGATCGTCTCGGTTGCGTTGAGCGCCTGCGAGACTTCGCCCTGGTTGGGGTTGAGGCGGTTCGGCGCCGAGCCCGGCCAAGGGTGGTCGGCTCCCGCGATGACGATGTAGCGCATCTGGGCGCCGTCGGGGCAGGCGGCCCAAACCGTGGTGGTGAGCCGACCCTCTAAGGTGCTGTAAGTCCCGGCGGGGCAGGTCATGCCGCGGGCCCAGAGCGCCAGCGTGGTCTCCATCGAGGTGAACGGGACCCCGGCAATGGAGCGAGGCCCTTCGCCGCCGCCGATCGGGTGGTTTTGGTCGGCATCGCCATGTATGGCCAACAACGAGACGCCACGCGACGGCTTGCAGTCGGGCACTTCGAGCGAGCCAGCCACCGGTGCGATCGCCTTCACCAGGTCTGCTCGTTCGCAGCCGAAGCGAAAGGCCATGATCGCGCCGTTGGAGTGGCCCGCCATGAAGACGTGGTTCTTATCAACGGGTAGCTGAGCTTCCAGTTCCTGGATGAGAGCGGCGAGGAATCCGACGTCGTCAACCCTGGTGCGCGCAGCGAAGCCGCAGCAGCCGCCCCCGTTCCACGTGTTCTGGAGGCCGTCGGGGAAGACGGCGACGAAACCTTTGCGGGCGGCGGTTGCTTCGAACTGCGAGTTCGCGGCGAACTGGTCGCCCCATCCGAGGCCGCCGTGCAGCCCCACGAGGAGCGGCCAACCGCCCGGCGGCGGAGTGCCGGGCGGGATGAAGAGTCGGTAGGTGCGGTCCACGCCGCCGAATTTCAGCGTGCCGTGCGAGACGCCGACCGAGAAGGCCGGGGTCGCGAGCGGAGCTGACTGCGTCGATGACGCCGCGCCAGTAGCTGCCGTAGCGGTGGAGGCGGGCGTCTGCTCTGTCCGGTCGCGGCAGGATACCGACGCAATCGCGAACAGCAACCCGCATATCACCACCCGGATTGTCGTCTTCATTCGCTCAGTATCCCACCGAAGTGTGTCGAAACCTCCGCACACCGGGCGACAACGAGACGTTGGGGTTGACCTGCATTCGTGGCAGGCTCGCGGCACCAACAAGGAGGGTCCATCGGTGTCCCACCAACCAGCTGCCATCCTCAACCGGCCCGCTGCTGCGCAGCGCGCCCGGCCCCAACGCGTACGCGTCCCCATCGTGTTCGAACGCGTTCCGGCGCGTTCATCGTGCGAATTTGTTGGTCGCGAGCAGTGCGGTGGCTGACTGTTCCGCCGCCACCAACGAGGGCACCCCCTGTGGCATGCGGCCGGCGCGCGGGGAGGCCTTCTGCATCAACCACCAGCCGGGCGCGGATCGGGTGGCGGCAGCCGTGCGCGCCGGGCAGGCATCTGGCCGGGCGAGAAGCGCCCCATCCGGCGACCTCCTCGCGACCGTGTTCAGCCTCACCGACCACTCCTCCATCCAGGCCGTGCTCGATACCGTCGTCAGGCTCACGTTCGCCGGACGCCTCCCTGTGGCCCGCGCCGGTGTCATCCTCCGCGCCTGTTCCATCGCTGCGCGGAACTTCGACGCCACTCTGGAAACCTTGCACGGTCCCCGGCCGCAGGAGCACGAGTGGTTCGGGTATTTCGAGAAGGTCAAGAGCCTCCTCCTGACGATCGACCCCCTCCTCGACGAGGCCGCCAATGGCGAGGGTCCGGACCCGATGGCTGGCGATGGATGAGGGGGCGCCGCAGCGGCTTGTTAGGGTAACAACCTAGTTGACTCAGTACAGGCTCGGCGGGACAATAGCCCCGAGTCGGGTTCGGCAGGTTCAGCGTGGAAGAGCGACTTAAGCGCCTGTACGACCGTGGGCAAGCCACCCGCGAGCGGTTTTTGGCGCTCTCGCGTCAATATTGGTGGGCATACATCCTCGCGAGCGCCGTTGCTGTCCTCGCTACCGATGCGTTGGTCGGTTGGACGAATCACCAAATCTCGCGGTTCGGGCTCGGAGTCGTGACCGACATCATCGTGTCGCCGATCTTGCTCCCGATGCTCGTTGTCTGTGTGCTGTTAGTTCTGGCGTACTTCGACCTCCCTCGCCCCTCCGCGCTGAATGGCCCCCCGATGCCCGAGTGGTTGGAAAAGGTGCTGGCCATCGAACCCGCCGATCTCCAACTCAATCTCCACATGGACGGTGATCAACAGCACGGCCATGTGCGTTTGAACCTCGACGCAAAGCGCAAGCCGTCGATCAGCTTCTCGTTTGTCTACGTGAACACCTCTATCGATTCGCTTCTGCTCACGGGCGTCAGCGGACCAGTCACGGCCGAACACGAGGAGATCACGGGCTACTTTGAATTCACGCCTCTCGAAGTACCGCACAACTCCAGGTTCGTTCTACGGCTTCTCTTCGTGATCTCCACGGATGCCTCACGGGATGCCTTGCGGGAGTTGGCGGCGACTGGAGCCGTGCATTTCGAGCTAGATACGGTGAAGGTGGCACTCCAGACGAAGCATGGTGATGGGCGTCAATCAGACCTGCGATTCCCGCAGCAGTATTGGAGCCAACGTGATCAGGTCTAAGGGGCAGACTTCCGCGCAGCTTCTCGCAACTCGTTTACCTTGTGCTTTGGGACGGCCACGAGCTTACGCGTTAACTCCCGGAACCGTTCGAACGCTTCTGGCCCCTCTTCTGTCTCGGGGATGGGGCGCGGCGGCTTGTCGCTTTTTCTCATGCCGGGAGCCCCTTTCCGGTCAGTTCGTCGTAGGTG
>JBGOVF010000468.1:0-2915 GCA_041477975.1 Tepidiformaceae bacterium | reverse complement strand
GGTGGCGGATGGCTGGTGTCTTTCTCTTTGTGGATGCGGAAGAGCGAGAAATGCAGTTCGATGACTGGGGCGACAACTGCCCGAACGCCCAGACGCTGGTCCTGGCGGGGGCCCATTTCTGATGGCATTACCTGTTAACTATACAACTAACTTAGCTGATAGTGCATCTTTACCTAACAGTTTTCACCAGCCCGTCACCCGCCGCTCACGACTGGCCATTCCCGTGGCAGAACGACTTCGAACACACGGAGACCCGGCCATGCACACGCCGTTGAACATCACCAGCCAACTGCCGCGAGGGTTCGTCCTCTCCGCGGGCAACATCCCCGCCGGCTTCGGGGCGTACCTCGAACGCGAAGGGCTCGCCGCGATGACGAGCAGCACCATCGATGGCATGTACTTCGAACCCCGGGTGGGCATGACGACAGTTCTGAAGGCGTTCGAACGGGCCGGTGTCCACATCGAAGGAGTGCGGCGTTCTGGTACGGCGCCTCACTGGCAGGAACGGGCGCGATGCGCGGGCGGGGCGATGATGCGCCTCCACAACCGGCGCTCAGCCGAATGGCTGCCGACGCTCCCGGCGGCGTAGTTCGCCTCGGATGCCATCGCCCATGTTTCCGGGGTGATTCGCAATCGGCCCGCGATGCCATATCATGCGCGCATCCCGGCGGCATGGGGCTGGGGATCCCACCTTCATCCCGCTATCTAGAGGAAGTCTTTTGGAGTTTCGAAACGCTGTTATCGTCGATGGAGCCCGTTCCGCGTTCGCGCGTGGAGGCCGTGGCAAGCTCGTAGCCACCCGCCTCGATGAAGCAGGCGCCCAGATCGTCCGGGCGCTCCTGGACCGCAACCCGAAGGTTACGGCCGACATGATCGAGGACATTGGCCTCGGCAACGTCGCCGGCGCCGCCGAACTGGCCGGCATCGGGGCCGATACCGTCGCCCGCCTCGCCGGTCTCCCCGCGGAAATTTCCGCCTTCGACACGAACCGCCAGTGCGGCTCGAGCATGGAAACCTTCCATCGCGTCGCCCAGTCCGTCATGGTCGGAGCCACCGATTGCGGCATCTCCATCGGCATCGAGCGCATGGGCCGGACGCTCGGCGGGGGCGGCGCCGCCCGCGAGACGAACCGCATCACCGAATTCAACAAGCGCCGCCTGGAGCAGAACGAAATCCAGCGCAACATGGCGAAGAACCACTTCCAGGACTTCAGCGTGCCGTTCCAGGACGAAATCCTGGACTACTCGCCGGTGCTTTCGATGGTGCAGACGGCCCAGAACGTGGCCGAGGTCTACGGCCTCTCCCGCGAAGAACTCGACCAGTTCTCGGTTGACAGCCATCGCAAGGCCGTCGCCGCCTACGAAAAGGGCGCCTACAAGGCTGAAATCATTCCGCTCGAGGTGGAAGAGCCGGTCTTCGACGCGGAAGGCAACTGGCTGCCAAACGAACACGGCAAGACGATCGTTTTCGACCGCGACGAATGCATTCGCCCGGGCACGAACATGGAATCGCTCGGCCAGCTGCCGACCGTCAAGGGCATCGTGAGCCCCACGGGCTCGGAGCTGCGGATCACCGCCGGCAACAGCTGCCCGACGAACGACGGCATCACGGCCGCGCTCATCATGAGCGAGGAGAAGGCGCGTGAGCTCGGCCTCGAGCCGCTGGCGCGGATCATCGGGTTCGGTGTCTCGGGCGTGAAGCCGCAGGTCATGGGCCTCGGCCCCGTTCCTTCGACGAAGAAGGCGCTCCGCCACGCCGGCCTTACGGCCGATCAGATCGACCGCGTCGAATTCAACGAAGCGTTCGCCGCGCAGGTCATCCCGACCTGCCGCGAATTGGGCATCCCGCTGGACCGCGTGAACGTGAACGGTGGCTCGATCGCCATCGGCCACCCGCTCGGGGCGACGGGCGCCCGCCTGGTCCTCGCGGTTGCGCACGAGCTGCGCCGCAGCAACACCCGTTACGGCCTGGCCACCCAGTGCATTGGCGCGGGGATGGGCATCAGCACGATCATCGAGCGCATCTAGGCGTTCGATCCGCAACCAACCGAACGGGGAGGCCAACCGGCCTCCCCGTTTTGCGTGCCGTTACGTTCGCCTTACCACGTTAAGAAGAGCTTCCATCTTCCCTCTCGACGATGCGCGCACCGCGCTCGACGATGGGGGACGCATGAGCAAGACGAAGAAGATCGCGTCGATCGGCGGGGGCAGCGCCGCGGTTGTAGTGGTCGTCCTCGCGGCGGCATTCTGGTGGCTGGTGCTGCGCGACGACGCCCCCGAGAAGGTGTCTCTAGCGGGCGCCCTTTCGACGCTCTCCACGGCCACGCCTTCGAACTCCGCCAGCCCGACGGCTGCGTCGACCTCTGCCGCCCCCACGGGCACGCCCGTCCCGTCGGCAACAAACGCCGCGGCGACTCCAAGCTCCACCACTGCAGCCGCCAGCACCGGCATCAACGGCAACTGGAGCGTGGACGCCACGCAGAAGTCATTCCTTGGCTACCGCGTGAAAGAGCAGCTCGTCAACATCGGCGCGAACACGGCCGTGGGCCGGACGTCCAAGGTGACCGGCAAGGCCGCAATCGCCGGAGGCGCCTTGACCAGCGCCACGGTCACCGGCGACCTGACGGCCCTCGCCAGCGATAACAACCTGCGCGACGGGCAGCTCCGAGACCAGGCCATCGAAACCCGCAAGTTCCCGAATTCCACGTTCACGCTCACATCGAAGGTGGATTTGCCTGCGGCTCTCGCCACCGGGACGGCTGTGGATCTCACGCTGAGCGGGACGCTCGAACTCCATGGCGTGAAAAAGGACGTGCAGGTGCCGGTCCAGGCGCAGCTCGTCAACGGCCTGATCGTGGTCGTGGGCTCGATCGATCTCAAGTTTTCGGATTACGGCGTCTCGTCCCCGCGCGGCGC
>JBGOVF010000388.1:0-3353 GCA_041477975.1 Tepidiformaceae bacterium | reverse complement strand
GGCCGGTTCATCGCGGCGGTTCAGCAGCGGGCTGGTGGAAGAGGGACTGCGGCGGTTCCTCTTGACGCTCTGGAACACGTACTCGTTCTTCGTCAGCTACGCCAACATCGACCAGGTGGACCCGCGGACGGCGCCGAAATCGGCGCCGCCGGAGATCGATCGCTGGCTGCTGAGTGAGCTGAATGCGCTGATCGTGAAGGTGACGGCGGAGCTCGACGCCTACGACCCGACGGACGCGAGCCGGGCAATCGAGGCGTTCGTCGACGACCTGTCGAACTGGTACGTGCGCCGCAGCCGGCGCCGCTTCTGGCGTGGCGTGAGTGAGTCGGACGACGATAAGCAGAGTGCGTACCACACGCTCTACACCGCGTTGGTCACCCTTTCCAAGCTGCTGGCGCCGTTCACGCCGTTCGTGGCCGAGGAGCTCTGGCAGAACCTCGTGCGGTCGATCGATGCGGACGCGCCGCTGAGCGTGCACCTGGCCCTGTGGCCGGTGGCGGACGGCGCGCGGATCGACGAGTCGCTGAATGCAGAGACACAACTGGTGAAACGCGTGTGCTCGCTGGGCCGTGCGGCGCGGGCGAAGGCGCAGATCAAGGTGCGGCAGCCGTTGGCGCGCGTGCTGGTGAAGGCGCGCACGCCGGAGGAGGCCGCGAGCGTCCGCAAGAACGCGAACCTCGTACTTGAGGAGCTGAATGCGAAGGGGCTTGAGATCCTGGACGACGAGACATCGGTCGTGCGCTACGACGTTAAGCCGAACCTGCCGGTGCTGGGCAAGAAGTACGGAGCGGAGGTGGCCGGGATCCGGGCCTCGCTTGGTGCCATGGCACCGAGCGAGGTGGCGGAGGCAGTGAGGCGCGGTCGCAACCTGATAGTAGGGTCGCACGAACTGGAGCCGGAGGACATCCTCCTCCAGGCGCAGGACACCGAAGGCTTCGCCACCGCCGCCGATGCGGGCTACATCGTTGCGGTCACCACCGAGATCACGCCCGAGCTTGCCGACGAAGGGCTGGCCCGGGAGATCGTGCGGCGCATTCAGGACATGCGGCGGGAGGCCGGGTTCGAGCTGAGTGACCGGATCACCACGTGGTACGCCGGCGATGGCCACGTCGCGCGGGTGATGGCGGGGCACGCCGCGTACATTCGGGGGGAGACGCTGAGTACGGCGCTCGTCGGCGGTGATGCGCCGGGGGCCGCGCATCGCGCGGAGCAGGACCTGGAGGGGACGAGGCTGACTCTGGCGGTGAAGCGGAACTGAGGACTCGGCGGCCGCTCAGACCGCGAACTCGTCGGCGAGCAGGGAGACGGCGCGGACTTCCGGCATCGGGAAGTCCTTGAGGTTTTCGGTGACGATCGTGGCGCCGACGCGCCGCGCTACGGCGGCGATGAGGCAATCCGTCGTCTGCAGTGGCCGGCCCCGGCGCGCCCAGGTGTACCGCAGGACGCCCCCAAGCACCGCATCGCTCCGTTCGATCGGCCAATACGTCAGGCTGTCGATGAACGGGATCCACGCGGTCCGATCCGACGGAGGAAGTCCCGAAAAGAACTCCGCGACATTGATGGCACAGATGCCAGCCTCGTGCTCGCTGTTCATGAGCGAACGGAGACGCGAGAGGAAGGGCTCCGTGCGGCGGCCGGTCTGGATGAGTGCTGTGGAATCGATGAGATACCGAGCCATCAGGCGGGTTTGTCCGGGTCCCCCTCGGGAACGTCAGCCCAGGGATCGCGTTCCTCGCGCATTGAACGAACCCACGCCTTCACGCCCTCGACGGTGTCCCATTCGGGCACCGCTCCATCGGCAATCGACCCCGCGACGCGCTCGAATGCCGCGACGCGCCGTTTGCGCGTGAGGGCGTCCACGGTGCCCTCTTCGGCAACCGTTCCTTCTGGGATCGAGCCCGCGACAGCATCGATGGCAGCCAGTAATTGCTCGCGTTTCAGTCGTTCTTCCGCCGCCTCGACGAAGAACGCGCTGCGGCGGCGCTTGCCGACGAGCGCGTCGACCTCTTCGATGAGCTTCTCCGGGACAACGACGTGGGCCCTTCTGGTCGCCATGTCACACTCCAGTGTGATCAGTGAAACACACTACGAGAGAGCCGGGCTACTCGCGTACGTCCTCTTTGCGGGCATCGGCGACGAGGCGGTAGCCGACGTTGCGGACGGTTTCGATGAACGCATGGCCGTGGATTTCTATCTTCGACCGGATGCGACGGATATGGACATCGACCGTGCGCGCGCCGCCGAAGTAGTCGTAGCCCCAGACGCGGTTGAGGAGTTGCTCGCGGGTGAAGACGCGGCCGGCGTTCATGGCAAGAAAACGGAGGAGTTCGTACTCCTTGAAGGTCATGACGAGCGCTTCGCCGCCGACGGTGACGCGGTAGTTCGAGAGGTCGAGCGTGAGCGCGCCACAGTGGACGAAGTTTTCGCTGTCCACGCCGTGACGGCGCCAGAGCGCGCGTTCGATGCGGCGAGCCAATTCCGGAGCTGAGGCGGGGAGAATCAGGAAGTCGTCGATCGGGAGGTCCACGGCGATGCGGTCGAACTGCTCTTCGGGGACGAGGGCGATGAGGACGACCCCGTGTTCCGCGTACGTGGTGCTGAGGATGCTGAAGGCGGCAGGTGGGATGTCGCGGAAGTCGAGGACGACAACATCGGCGTTGGGATTGACTTCGTCGTTGGCAAGCTTGTCGGGGGAGAGGGCGGGGGCGGACAGGCCGGTGCGCTCGAGTTCGGGCCCAAGGCGGGCCACGTCCGGGTGGCGGGTGACGAGGAAAACCGTGCGCATCGCGGTTTCTGCCCCTTTACCCGAATCAGTATAGCCACCGGCGTGCGATACACGGTCGAAATAGGGGGAGGGTTCGATGAATTCGATGTGAAATTTGTCACGAGCTGGCGGCGAGTCAACGGGCGACTGTGCGGGGCGCACAGGTACTACACTGGATGCATGACAGACGCTGCCCCGAAACGGGCGTCAGCACACGACATCGAGCACTTTCGCAAGATAGGGCGGTGGAAGTACGAGAGCCACCAGGACGCGTTGCGGCGCCACCTGGAGTTGCCGATCGAGGAACGCATCGTCGCGAGCCTCGCCTGGGGCATGCGGGAGCGCGCCGACTGGAAGTGGGACACCAACGGCGACGGACCCGGGCCTTTGCGAGAACGCGCCCGGCGTCTCGGACTGTATCGTGGCTAGCACGCCAGAGGCTGCGAGAGCGCTGATCGCGAGGGTTGCGGATATCCTCGAGGCCGCCGGACTGCGCGGCGCTCTCATTGGCGGTCAAGCCGTAAATGCCTGGGTGGAACTCAGGATCACGTTCGATATCGATATTGAAGTCGTGCCGGATGGAGCGTCC
>JBGOVF010000285.1:0-4023 GCA_041477975.1 Tepidiformaceae bacterium | reverse complement strand
AGGTCACCGAAGGCCGCACCTACATGGCCGGCGTGGCCGAACGCACCACCCGCTTCAGCCGCGAATTGCGGCGGCTGGGGGCGGAGCTGGGCTCGCGCGACGCGCTGCAGCCGGGGGATTTGGAGCGGGGCGACGGGTAGGCCGTTGCTCGCCTCCACTACCGATCAGTACCCCGAGCGTCAGCGAGCGGGCGGCGCTGCTGAACCCGCGCGCACCGGGTCGCCGCCGCAAGTACCCGGCCAGCGGCGTCGTCTATCCGATCTCCGCCCTCAACGTCTTCGCGCGCTCGATCCACCCGGTCATCCCAATCTCCTCGAACTGCGCCAGCCCCGCCGCCAGCAGCCCCAGCACCCGCTCCCGGTCGAGCAGAGCCCCCGTCTTCCGGCTGTGCCGCACGAGCGCCAGCGCCTCGTCGTAGTCGCAGGTCGCGCGCAGGGGCCGCGCCCCCTGCTCCTCCAGCACCACCCGCGCCTTCGCGAACCACTCCGACGCGTCGTCAATCCGCCCCTGAACCGCGGAGAGATGCGCCATCGCAAGGCGGCTGTCCACCGTCGGCCACCGGAAATCACCGGCGATGACCTTCTCGTGGAGATTCGCCTGGATGATGTCCGCGAACCAGGACTTATCGAGTTCCCACAGACTCGCCGCCAGGTTACAGATCATGAGCGTGTAGATCCCTCCGCCGGGCGCGCCCACCACCGTTGGTATCGCGAGCTCGATGAACTCGTGCGCCCGATCCACAAGACCGAGCCGTGCCTTGACCCGGGCTGCGCTGGAGGTCGCGCTCGCCGCCGCCCATCGCGACCGGCCCTGCATCCGGTCCGCGAAGGCTCGGTCGACCTCGAGGTTCAGATCCTCCCAGCCGACATCGAGCGATCGCGCAAACGCCAGTTTGGTCGCGCGAAACTCCAACTTCAAATCATCGAACGGCAGCCGGCTGGCGATCCTCGTCGCCTGGGCCACGAGGTCCTGCGCGATGCTGAACTCGCCGCGCGCGATGTAACAGCCCGCCTGGCAGAGGAACTGGTCGCACGCTTCGTCGAGTAGGCCAGCCCTTAACGCGGCGGCGGCGCGCGCCTCAAACGCCGGGACGGTCTCTCGCAGTTCGCCCGCTGCGAAGGTGTTCCACAGCGCCCAGAGCGGATAGTCGCGCGGTACTGAGCGTACCGCAGCCCTCGATTTCTTAAGGCGCCACGTCTTGTTCAAAGTCGAGTCGTCGATAATCGGCAGCGCGTCCCATGCGCCAATCAGCTCGTCCTTCTCAGCGGATTCGGGGTGTATCCCGAGGTACCCCGGCGCCGATTCGTGTTCGTCGCGAAGAAGAAGAAGCCGGAACCAGACCGTTGGCCGGTTGTCCAGACCGATGAAATGCGGCACCGCGAACCTTGCCAGTTCGAGTGCAACGGCTTCAAACCCCATACCCGAAAGCGCGCGGTGACCGCGGAATAGATACTCAAGCCCCTCCTCGGTCCGTCCCCGCTCGAACAGTGCCCCAGCCCAGAGCTCCATCGCCGCGATCGCCTCGTCCGGCTTCTGGATGGAGGGCAGCGCCAGCCCGATCCGGCCGGTCACCTCAGACCTGCGCTCGTCGTCCGGCGCCATCAGCTCCAGCGCCATCTCGCAGAACGTGACCACCTGAGCCCAGGCGTAACTCGAAGCCGCCTCGTCCGCTGCCCGCAGCGCCCAGGCCACGCCCGCCTCGGCGCCCGGAAGCGCGGAGCTGCGGAGATACTGGTAGGCCACCTCCGCGGGCGGAGCATCGGCCTTGCCTTCGAGCGCCTCGGCGATGCGCCGGTGGAGCCGCACCTGGCGGCTCGGGTTCAGCTCGGTGTAGAGCGTGTGAGCGATGAGCGCATGCCCGAACTCGTATGTGTCCGCGGTCCCGGAGGCGTGGATGAGCTGCGCTTCGCTGGCCGCATCGATAGCGTCGAGCGCAGCGCGCTCCTCGAGCTCCGCCGCATCCGCAGTCACATCGAAGCGGAACGGCCCGTTGAACGCCGAGGCCGCCGAAAGCAGGCGGTTCGCATCGTCGCTCAAGCGCGAGAGGCGCCGCCCGATCACCTCGTGCACGCTCTCCGGGATCGCGAGGCCACGCTCCGCCGACCACCCCTGGCCGCTCTCCGCCATCGTCCCTTCCTCAATCAGGTGCAGCAGCATCTCGCGGATGAAGAGTGGGTTGCCGCCCGTCTCGATCCGGATCGCTTCGACTAACCCGTCTTCCAGCTCGTGCTCAGCAATCGACTCCGCCATCTCCCCCACCTCGGCATCCTCCAGGCCGGCGAGCAAGAGGCGCTCGTAACCCGCGCCCCGCCGAAGCTCAGCCAGCGCCTCCCCGAGCGGGTGCTGCCGGTCGAGCTCAACGTCGCGGTAGTTGCCCACGAGGCAGATCCGGCTCTCCTTCAGGAACCGCGAGCCGTAGCGAAGCATGTTCAGCGTGCCTGCATCGGCCCAGTGCAGGTCATCGATCACAAACAGCAGCGGCCGCCGCTTGGCCGTGGCCAGCAGCAGTTGCAGCACGGCATCGAGGATGCGGAACTGCTCCTCATTCGGCCCCAGCGGCGTTGGCTCCGGCAGTTCCGGCAGCCGTTCGCGAATGACCGGGACGATTCGGGCCAACGGCGGCCCACCGAACCCAAGGTCGCTGCGCAACTCTCGCAGGTCAGCACTCCGGGCCAGCGCAGTGAGCGCCTCGGCGAAGGGCACGTAGGGCGGCGCCCAGTCGCCCTCGTAACAGCGTCCCCAGAGCACGGTGAAGCCTTGGGCGTTGCCTTCTCGGGCCGCCTCCTCGGTCAAACGTGTCTTCCCGATGCCAGGTTCGCCGACCACCATCGTCAGGCTGCCGTGGCCGGCCTTCGCCTCCGCCAGCCCCGCAGCCAGCCGCGCACGTTCGTCCGCCCGGCCGACGAACCGCGTCGCCGGGCCGTGCGCTTGCCGAGGCGGCGACCACATGGTCGCCGGGACGGTCGGGCCGGCGTTCGAACGCGCGTGCGCTGCCGCCTCGGTGCGGTTCGCACAGCCCAGCTTGGTCAGGATGTTGTGCACGTGCCGGTCGGCAGTACCAAGGCTGATCACCAGGCGCTGGCTGATCCCGCGGTTCGTAAGCCCCGCCGCCACCAGCGCCAGCACCTCCCGCTCGCGCGCGGAAAGCGCCACCGCGCCGATCGATTCTCGGGCCCCTGTGTCGCGCAAAGCGCCTCCTGGCCGTTCGCTATTCATACCGTCTGGTCGCGGAGTGTATGCCACCGCGCAAACTCCGGCATGTAGAGAACTATGGATATCGGTAGGTATTGAGCGAGCGACTGCTGCCGATCAAATCCACGATCTCAGCGATGGCGCTCGATCGGTGCCCTCTGACACTTCCTTACGTCGTAGCGAACCACTCGCCGCGGCTCCGATGGGAGTTCTTCCATGCAGACAGGCACGTCGTCTTCGACCACGCCTTCGACAAATTCCGATCGCACGCGGCGCTGGATGCAGCGCGTGTGGACGTTCGGCGTAACCGCCGCGCTCCTCGGCGCCCTGGGCGCGGTGATGCTGACGCGCGTGGGCGCCAACGGCTCGTCGTCCGTTCCCCAGCCGGTCGCGCGAGCGGCCACAGGCGCCGCCGGACCGCCGGCGGTCAACGCCGTCCGGGGAACCGAGTACGGCGTCATCATCGTGGCTGACGACGCTCAGGCGGCTCGCGTGCGCACCGCTGTTGCCGAAGGCGCCGCCTTCGTTGCGCCCAGGGGCGCGCCGTCGATAGTCTTCGATGTTGTCGTCGTAGCCGACGACGCTGCCGCCGACCGTCTTCGCGCAGCGCTCCAGGACAACAGCAGCCTTCTAGCCGCCACGGGCCACGAACCGACCTTGTTCGATGCCCGGGGTGTGGGCCCGGCGTAGCGGTCCGCAGTTCTCCAACCGCCCGCTGCCGGGCGCTCGATTCCATGCCTCGTCGCTTTCGCGTTCTCTCCGGGGACGAGCGCGGGACATGGCGGCCACGCCATCGCCCCCTTCGCGCTGCCCCGCCCCACCCAGCGCCCT
>JBGOVF010000059.1:0-9403 GCA_041477975.1 Tepidiformaceae bacterium | reverse complement strand
GTGGAAGGCCTGCCGAAGACGCGCTCCGGGAAGATCATGCGCCGCATCCTGCGCAAGATCGCCGAAGGCGAGCCGGAAAACGTCGGCGACGTTACCACGCTCGCGGACCCCGCGGTGGTGGAAGGGATCATCGTGGGGAGCGGCAGCGCCCAGTAGCCCAACGGCCAACGGCCAACGGCCAACGGCCAGCGGCCAGCGGCCAACGGCCAGCGGCTAGGCAGCTTCCTTGATCGCGATGTCGATCGTGAACTCGCCGAAGCTGACGACCAGGGGGACCACGAGGCGCGTCAGGTTCAGCGTGGCGATCGAGCTGCCCTTGCCGAGCAGCAGCACCGGCGGCGACATGTCGCTCGGAAAGCCGTTGCGCTCGAGCCCGATGCCGGCCTGGCCGGTGATCATGTTCGCGAGCTCGCCGATGGCGCTCTGGGCCAGTGGGTCGAGCTCGATCACGGGCTCGCCAATCATGCGCGAGGCGAAACCGCACGCCGTCTCCATCGTCATCGAGTAGATAACCAGCCCTGCCACGCCGCCCGTGATTGCGATGAGCGCGCTCACGTCATTGCTGGTCTGCGGGGACCGCACGCGGTGTAGCTGGCCCTTGCCCACGGCCTCGCGGCACTCCTGCTGGATGACGCGGGCCGCTGCCTCTACGAACGGCGCGATGAGCTCCAGGCGGGCCTGTTCCGGGGCCTGCGAAGCAGCCTCGGCGGCCTCGGCGACGGTGATCTTCGCGAGCATAATCGTCCTCCTGGTGGGCGGGCCCACATCTCAATCTGTCGGCGGCGCCGGCCGCCTGGCTGTGTTCCTTTAGCCGGCCTGCAATGTTCGGCCGAGGGCCACGGCGTAGGCCCCAAAGTCGTCAATGTCGCGAGCCGTGATCGTCACGGCAGTTGGCAGCACACCCTGCTCGTCAAGGCGCAGACCGATCTCCCAGCACGCCCAAATCTTTAGCAAAGCGCCCTTGTCCACCGGAGCCAGCCGCGCCCGCGCCATTTGCTGCACCAGCTTGCGATGCGCATCTCGGGAGATCATGACGGTCACGTTGGACATGCCGCTCCGCCCGCCATCCACCTTGAACACGAAGCGATGGAAGCCGGTGCCCGCGCTCATGATCTCCGAAGACATGAGCACCGCCCGGATCGGAGTCGCATTAGCCATCAACGGCGTCCTCGAAAGGCTTTACCCAACCATCATCGTCAACCACGCCGGAAAGCTGTAGGGCCAGCCTTCGCCCGCGCGTTCCCGGGAAACCGGCGAACCTTTCGCAGTTGCCAACCAGCACTCTCAACGGCGCCGCCACCTCATGCTCGAGGATGATCACATCGCCCTCTGCCAGGTTCGCGATATCGTGGGCGTCCACGCGCGCGCCGCCCAGCATCGCGCGAACCTCCACGTTCATCGGCAGCAGCTGCGCGTCCTTCACCTTCGCATCCTCAAGAGCGGCCCGGCTCGGCCGGTTTTCGAAGAGGCTCTGACCCGTCAGCTTCGGCAGGATCTGTTCGAGCACCGTCAACGGAAAGCAGAGCGACACGCCGCCGGTCTGTTCCGCAAACCGGATCTCGTACCAGGCGGTGATCACGAACTCCGAAGGCGGAATCACGTGCATCACCTGCGGCCCCAGCGCCAGCTCGGTCACGTCGGGCACGAGTTCCGTTACGCGCATCCATGGATCGATCAACGACCGCGCGATATCCATGCCGATGTGCCGGATAAGGGCGATTTCGATGTCCGTCAGGTCGCGGTTCATGGATCGGGCGCTACGCTTGCCCTTCCCCCCCAGCAAGCGATCGATGATCCCGAAAGCCACATCCAGCCCGAAGGCGGCGACGGCGTAACCCTGCAGCGGGTTCATATCGATGATGACAACGATCGCCGAGGCGCCGATCTGGGTGACGTACTCTTCGTAAATGCCGCGCTCGAGGGCACTCAGCCGGGCTTCAACGGGTGCGCGCAGCCGGCCCGAAAACGAAGCGGCCATGGCGCTCGCCACGCCCTGCTGAATGATCTGAAGTCCCCGGATCTGCTCCTTGGAGAGCTTCTCGGGGTGGCGGAAGTCGTAAGGCTTCACGCGGCGCACCGGTTCCTTGTGAACCGTGGGCGCCATCACCGCGAGCGAGTCTTGCTCCAGCGCGCCGACATCGGCGTTCAGGAGCGCATCGATCTCGCGTTGACTCAGGACGGCGTTCTCGGCCACCAGTTCCCTCCGTTGGTGACACAAGTCTGTCCCGCTAACTATCGGCACGGTATACGTGGTTCCCCTATCTCGCGATGCCCGGCGCCCCCGATGGTTCTTCGCCGCGCAACTCTCCCGTGCGCTCATAGGGCATTCCCCACCCCTATTTGGGGGCGTTGCCCGATGACGACGGAGCCATCTTCGACTGACTCTTGGAACACCGCACTGGCCGGTCTACCGCCGGCCGGAATTCGTTGGAGGCTTGTCCACGTGGCCGCAAGAACCGATTCCGTAATCGAACCTGCAGGAAACCCCGCCGCGGAAGAGCACGTCGTGATCTTCCGATTGGCCGACGAGTACTACGCCGTGGATATCCAGGCCGTCCAGGAAATCGTGCGCATGCAGACGATCACATCCATTCCCGGCTCCGAGTCCTGGGTGGAAGGCATCACCAACCTCCGTGGCCGCGTGGTGCCGGTTATCGACCTTCGCCGGCGCTGTGGCGTCACCGCCAACGAGCCCGCCTCCGAAACAAGGATCGTTGTTGTGAGCAGTTCGAACGGCATGGTCGGCTTGATTGTCGATGCCGTCTCCGAAGTGATGCGCATCCCTGCCGACCAGGTCGAGCTGCCGAGCACCATCGTCGCCGCGGCCGAGAACACGTATCTGCGCGGCATCGCCAAGCTGGAAGACCGTCTCGTTTCCCTCATGGACCTTGATGGCGTGCTGCCATCCGAAGGCGTCAACGAAGAGGTTGCCGCCGCCGCTGCCGCCTGACGAGCCCGACGTCTCCTTCCCTCGATCCCACCTTCCGCGAGGAGCGCCCGCTTCATGGCGACCACCAAAGGCCAACCCCTCCAGTTCGATCTCGATGACGACGATCTCAAGCTCTTCTGCGAAGAAGCGGACGAGCAGATCGAGTTGCTCGATAGCAGTCTCGTTCAGCTCGAAGGCGAGCCGGACCCCGAACTGGTGCAGCAGATCTTTCGCGCCGCTCACACGCTGAAAGGCTCTTCAGCGACCATCGGCCACAAGAAAATGGCAAGCCTTACGCACGCCATGGAGACGGTCCTCGACGCCGTTCGGCAGGGCCGGCGCACCGCGACGGCAGAGGTGGTCGATGCCCTCCTCGCCGGTCTCGACGCACTTCGCGTCCTCGCAAACGAAGTGGTCACGCGCCGCGATTCGGGCACCGAAACGTCAACCCTCGAAGCCGACCTCCTCGCGACACTGGACGCGGACCGGCCGGAGCAGACCACCGCCGCTGCCAGGCCCACGCGCCGTCTCACCGAGGTTCAACTGAAGGAAGCGCTCCTCGCTCTCGACGAAGGCAGCGTGGTGGTCTACGCGGTCGAGCTGGTGATCGAGGCCGGGTGCCAGCTCCCTTCGATTCGTTGCTACCAGGCCCTCCAGGAACTCGACGCCCTCGGCTCGGTCTTCGCCAGTTGGCCGGACCGCGATGCGGTCGAAGCGGGCGCGGGCGAATTCGCTCTCTCCGCCGTCATTGGCGTCAACGCCAGCGACGAGCAGGTACACGCCGCGCTGATGAGCGTCACCGACGTGGCAACGCTCACGATCCGGCAGATGGCCGCTGCGGACCTTGAAGCGTCAGCGGCTGAGACGGCGAGCCCCGTGACGGCGCCCGCGCCACGGCCCCAACTCACGATCGTCGACGACAGCGCACGCGGAGACACGCCGCGCGGGGCCGCGCCCAAGAAAGCCGCCCAATCAGTCCGCATCGACGTCGAGCGGCTCGACGGTCTGATGAACCTGGTTGGCGAGCTGGTCATCGACCGCACACGGCTCCAGCAGATTCGCGACCAGCTCAGCGGCGTGCTCCGCGATGCGAACATGACCGAACTCACGGAAAACTTCGAAGAGACCACCTCCCACCTCGCAAGGGTCACCGACGAACTCCAGGAAGAGATCATGCGCAGCCGCATGCTGCCCGTCCGCTCCGTGCTCACGCGCCTGCCGCGCCTCGTCCGCGACGTTGCGGCAAAGTGCGGCAAGAAGGTGGAGCTGTTCACCGCCGGCGAAGAGACCGAACTCGACCGCTCCGTCATCGAAGAGATCTCCGACCCCCTCGTCCACATCCTCCGCAACGCCGTCGATCACGGCATCGAGACCCCGGAAGAGCGCCGGGCCGCCGGCAAGCCCGAAACCGGCACCGTCACCGTTACAGCCTGGAACCAGGAAACCTACATCTACCTTTCGGTGAAGGATGACGGCAAAGGCATCGATACGAAGACACTCCGCAACAAGGCCGTCGAAAAGGGCCTCGTCAGCCGCGAAGTCGCCGAGGCCGCCACCGAAGACCAAGCCGTCCAGTACATCTTCTTCGCCGGGCTCAGCACCGCCAGGCAAATCTCCGATGTCTCCGGGCGCGGAGTCGGCATGGACATCGTGCGCACGAACATTGAGCGTCTAAACGGCCAGATCACCGTCCACAGCACACCCGGCAAGGGCAGCGAGGTGATCATCCAGCTCCCGCTCACGCTCGCCACCACCAAGGCACTCATGGTCCAGTCGAACGAGACCGTTTACGCCATCCCGCTCGTCTCGGTCACTGAAGCGCTGGCCGACCACGACGCCGAGATACACTCCGTAAACGGCCGGCGCACGTTGCGCCTGCGCTCACGCCTCCTGCCCGTCGTTGAACTCGCGCAAGCGCTCGGCGATAGAAGTCCCCGCAGAATCGATTCCGGGCGGTTCGTGGTGGCGGCGCGCCATGGCGACCGCCAGGTCGCGTTCATGGTCGACCGGCTCCTTGGGGAGCAAGACGTGGTCGTCAAGTCGCTCGGCGACATCATCGGAAATCGCAAGGGACTCACCGGCGCCACCATCCTTGGCGACGGCAGCCTCGGACTCATCGTCGATACCGCCAGCCTCGTCTCCGAACACGCTCAGCTCGCCGCTTCCGCCTAGCCACCCGGCGCCACCAGGGAGATATCTATGCCATCCACCGACCTTCTCGTCAGCATGCTCTCCGATGTCGCCCGCGAGGGCGCCGTGCGCGCGGGACGCGGCCTCAGCGGCCTCATGGGCCAGGAGGTCAGCATCCACATCCCTGATGTCCGGCTCGGCACCAAGGCTGATGCCTGCGATGCCGTCGGAGGCGTCGAGGCCATCGTCCTCGGCGCCTACCTTTCCATCAGCGGCGACATTACCGGGCACGTGATGCTCCTCTTCCCGGTCGCGCGCGCCCTCCAGTGCGTCGACCTGATGTGCGGCCAGCCCCTCGGCACCACCACGGAACCCGACGAACTCGCCCAATCGGCGGTCGGAGAACTCGGCAACATCGTCGGCTCCGCCTTCGTGAATGCGCTCGCCGATTACGCCAACCTCATCCTTCACCCCAGCCCGCCCTCGATCATCCACGACATGGCGATCGCTCCGGTCGAGTCGATCTACGCCGAAGTCCTCTCCCAGGGCGGCGATGTGGTCATGATCGACACAGTCTTCGAAGACCAAACAGGCCATACCGCCGGCCTCCTCATCGTGGCCCCCGACCCGGTCTGCATGGACAGATTGCTGAGGGTGGCCGCGTGACAGCCCCCGCGGCGGACCAGCGCCGCGTCTCGGTCGGGATTGGGCAGATCGCAGTGAGCAAGAACGCCAACGACGTGCTGATCGCCTACGGGCTGGGCTCGTGCGTTGGTGTGAGTGCGTTCGATCCCCAAACCGGCGTCGCCGGCCTGGTGCACGTCCTCCTGCCAGCGTCGGAGGGAAAAGGCGCGGCCAGCACCGAGCCCGCCCGCTTCGCCGATACCGGCGTCGACCTCCTCATCAAGCTCCTGCGAGAGGCGGGAGCCGTGCCGCGCAGGCTCATCGTCAAGGTCGCCGGCGGGGCTGCGGTGCTCGGCCCGGCGAACGCAGAAAAATTCAAGATCGGCCAGCGAAATGCCGAAGCCATTACCGAACGGTTGAAGCACCACGGGCTCCGCGCGGCCGCCGCCGATCTCGGCGGCATAAGAGGCCGCACGCTCGAACTGCACGTTGCCTCCGGAAAAACGTTCCTCCGGACCGCGGCTTCACCGGCCAACGAACTGTAGGGAGGCCAACTGTGGCGACAATTCTCGTGGTCGATGACGCAGCGTTCATGCGAATGCGGATGTCGAAAATCCTTTCCGAAGCCGGCTACGACGTTATCCAGGCCGAAAACGGCCTTGATGCCGTCCAGAAGTACAAGGGCAACCGGCCCGATGCCGTCCTCATGGACATCACCATGCCTGAAATGGACGGCCTCACCGCGCTCAAGGAGATCAAAGCGCACGACCCTGGCGCCCGCGTGGCCATGGTGACGGCGCTGGGCCAACAGCAAATCGTCCTGGAGGCCGTGAAGAGTGGTGCGAAGGACTTCCTTGTGAAGCCCTGCGAAGGCGACCGCGTGCTCGCCGCCGTTAGCAAGCTCTGCGCCTAGGCAACCACATGAGCTTCCCCGCACCTTCGCGCCGGCCGGCCATCCGGGTCCTTGTGGTGGATGATTCTGCCTTCATGCGGCGGGCACTCGAACGCCTCCTGGAAGCCATCCCCGGCGTGACCGTCGTTGGCACGGCCAGCGACGGGCTCGAGGCCATCAGGCGCACCCTGGAACTCCGCCCGGACGTCATCACAATGGACGTCGAGATGCCCCACATGGATGGCGTCTCCGCCGTCGCCGAAATCATGCAGACCGTCCCGACGCCGATCGTGATGGTCTCCACGCTCACTCGCGACGGCGCCGAGACAACCATTCGCGCACTCGAAGCGGGCGCCGTCGAGTGCATCGCGAAGCCCAGCGGCCTCAGCCAGGAACTTGCAAACGTCGGCGAGCACCTTGCCGAAGCCATCCAGCGCGCAAGCTTCGCTCACGTCCACAAGCGCCGGCCCGCCGCCACCGTCACGCCACCGCCACGGCAGGTCATCGCGGCCACCACCAACCGCGCGCCCGCTCTCAACGTCCTCGTCATCGGCTCGTCCACGGGCGGGCCGCCAGCGCTCACCCACGTCGTGCCCGCACTCCCCGCCGGACTCCAGGCAGCCGTCCTTGTCATCCAGCACATGCCCGCCGGCTTCACCGCGGCGCTCGCCCGCCGCCTCGATTCGCTCTCGCCCCTCCCCGTCGCCGAAGCGGTCGAAGGCGACACGCTGATCCCGGGCCGCGTGCTCATCGCCCCCGGCGACTACCACCTGCTCGTCACCAGGGATCGTCGCATCCATCTCGACCAGGGCCCCACCGTGCACGGCGTTCGACCCAGCGTGGATATCACGCTCGAATCAGTGAGAGAGGCCTACGGGCGGAACGCCAGCGTCGCCATCCTCACTGGCATGGGCCGCGATGGCGCCGAAGGCGCGGCCAAGCTGGAAGCCGCGGGCGGCAAGATCATCACCCAGGACGAGGCGTCCTGCGTCGTCTACGGCATGCCCCGCGTGGCCAAAGAACGTACATCCCACTCGCTCGAGGTCCCGCTCGACGAGGTTGCCGGCGCGCTGCTCCGGACACTCCCGGGCCAGAGGCTTGCACGGTGAAACCGCTCGAACCTGAAGATCCGCAGTGGCTGGCCTTCCGCAGAGCCCTCGAGCGCGCCATCGGCGTGCCCCTCGGCCAGTACAAAGAGCCACAGATGAAGCGCCGCCTTGCGAGCATCATGAGCCGCCGCAACATTGCCGGCTGGTCCGAATTCGGCAAAGCTATCGCCGCCGACCCGAAATTGCTGAACGACGTTCGCGACACGCTGACCATCAACGTCACCGAGTTCTTCCGTCAGCCGGAGCGGTTCATCGATCTCCAGAAGGTGTTCATCCCGAGGCTCCTGGCCGAGCGGAAGACACTTAAGTTCTGGAGCGCCGGCTGCTCCACTGGCTGTGAGCCGTACTCGCTTTCGATGATCCTCAACGAGGTGGACCCAAGGGGCGGGCACTCCATCATCGCCACCGATGTCGACATGCCCATTCTCTCCCGGGCCCGCGAAGGAAAGGGCTACCTGCCGGCCGAAGTCCGCGGCATTCCGCCCGCCCTCCTGAAGAAGTACATGACCTTCGACGGCTCAACCTATGCGGTCAACGATGAGCTGAAGCGCCGCATCTCCTTTCGCCGCCAGGACCTCCTCAGCGACCCGTACCCGGCCGACATGGACGTCATACTCTGCCGCAACGTCGTCATCTACTTCACGGATGTCGCGAAGCAGCAAATTTACGGCGGCTTCGCCAGGGCGCTCCGCCCCGGCGGGCTGCTCTTCATCGGCGGCAGCGAAATGATCATGCGCTCCGGCGAAATCGGCTTCCGGGCGGCCGGAACGAACATCTATCAAAGGGCTGCCTAGTTTCCCGGCTTTCCCGCCGGCTCCGGCGCTGGCACCCAGCGGCGCGTCGCCATCCAGCAAACCATCGCGCAAAGCATGCCCGCGAGCAGATCGACCAGGTAGTGTTCGGCGAGATAGATGAGCGCCACGCCCATCAAGAGGCAGTACCCCAGCAGCCACGGCGCAAGCCGCGGGTAGTGGGAGCGCGCCCACAGGTACATGGCGAACGTCACGCCCATATGGATCGATGGCATGGCAGCCACGGAATTGGGCTCCGCCAGCGACTGGTAGAACGTCCGGTACGTGCTCGCATCAACCCTTCCGCCTACGAAATCCATCACGCGGAACACCTGCGGCAGGTTCCCCGTCTGCGCGGCCAGCCACGGCGGCGTGGTGGGCAGCACGAAGAACAGCACCAGGCCCAGGTACATCGTCCCGACCACCACTGCCGCGTAGCGCGGGAAGAGTTCGCGCCGCCGGGCGAATATCAACAGGGCAGCAAGATGCGGAGCGATGAAAAAGGACCAGTGCACTTGCACCGCCATGAAGTCGAGCACCGTCGTGCGATTGGGCGAGAACAACCGCTGCTGGAGCCAGACAACAGGGTCGTGCCCCCAGAACATGGATTGGTCCACTCGGATGACGTACACAGTCCGCACAGGGAACACCGTGTCGTCGGCGTAGGCCCGCAGCAACGTGTAGGCGAAGATTCCGCCCACGTAGGCGAACCACCAGCGGCGCGCCCGCGGCCGCCGTAACTCCGGCAGCCAGACCGCCGCTGCCGTGCCCAGCAGCAGGAACCCCACCCACATGTGCTGTTGCCATACACGCGTTGCCACGGTGCTCGCCAGGAGTAAGAGCGTCGCCGTCTGGATGCCGAGCAACGCGACGGCCGCGGCTCTTCCGGAAGGGGAATCCGATTGGTGTTCGATGGAGCCGAAGATGC
>JBGOVF010000484.1:0-2849 GCA_041477975.1 Tepidiformaceae bacterium | reverse complement strand
GGATCGCCGCTGGCGAGCGATTCCCGGAGGGTGCGTCATGTTCGTGCTGATTTACGACCTGGTGGATGGCTATATCGCGAAGCGCGAGCCGTTCCGCTCCGCCCACCTGGACCTTGCGCGCGAAATGTACGAGGCGGGCGCGCTCCGGCTGGCCGGCGCCCTCACCGACCCCGTGGACCAGGCCTACCTGGTTTTCAACGACAGACGCTCAGCGGAGCAGTTCGTGCGGCGCGATCCATACTTCGCCAACGGCCTCGTCCCAAGCCACCGAATCCGCGAATGGAACGTGGTGGTCGGCGGCTAGCGGCCCTTCCACGTCCAGGGCTTGCCATCAAGGAAGCTGCGCATGGCTGTCGCGGCGTCCTCGCTCGCCATCGTCCGGCCGAATTCGCGCTGCTCCACGGCGAGCCCGGCTTCGAGCGGCAGTTCGCTGCCTTCGTAGATAGCCCGCTTTGCGGCGGCCAGGGCGATGGGCGCCCGGCTCGCCAGGTTGGCCGCGAAATCGCGCACGCCACCTTCGAACGATGCTGGCGCGAAGACGCGGTGCAGCAGCCCGAGCTCCAGGGCCTCGGAGGGCGAGAGGGTCTGGCCGTGGAGGACGAGGTCGAGCGTCTTGGCCGTCCCCAGGAGCCGGGAGTAGCGTTGCGTGCCGCCTGCACCTGGGATGATGCCCACACCGGTTTCGGGCAGGCCCAGGCGGTACTCGCCTCCACGCGCCAGGCGAAAGTCGCAGCCGAGCGCGAACTCGAACCCGCCGCCGGCGGCATTGCCGTTGATAGCGGCGATCGTCACGAACGGCGCGCGCTGAAGCGAGAGGATGAACCGGTGGAAGGCGTGCAACTGCTCCGGCGTTTCCTCGCGACGCTGGCCGGTTTGACCCTCCGCGCTCGCCGCAAGCTCACCCACCTCGTAGTGCGCGATAAACACGCCCTCGCCCCCGCCCGTGAAGACCACGACCCGCACCGAGTCGTCGGCCAGCAACTCATCGCCGAACTGCTGGAGCTCCGTCACTTCGGGCGCTACGAGCGTGTGCCGCGGCGGGTTCGCCATCGCGCAGGTGACCACGCCGCCATCGCGGGAGATTGTGAGGAAGCGGTAATCGGGCATGGAGCGAAGTATACGGAGGGCCGGGGGGTAGCCGGAGCCATAACGCATGCGCATTTCGCCGATAGGCGGGGTTCCATCCGGTTCGCGCGGTGTACCTTGGCTCTATGGCTGAGCGAGGAATTGGGCCAGGCCTGGATCTGACCGCTCGCGAGCGGGACGTGGTCCGCCTGATGGCGGCCGGCCGCACGAACGGCGAAATCGCCGAGGCTTTGGGCATCACGTTCGCGACGGCGAAGTGGCACGTCAGCGCCATCATCGGCAAGCTCGGTGTGAGCACGCGCGATGAGGCCGTCGCCGAGTGGCGACGGCGGCAGAAACGGCTGCCAGCACGGCTGCGCCGCAGATTCGCGTTCATCCCACACGCGGCGACGTTGCGAATCGCGATTGCAATCGGCGGCAGCATTGGTGCGGTGGGCGTGGCCGCCGCGGTCGTCATTGCGGTTCGGGATGGCGGCGACGAAACCCCCGGGCCGCCGGCAATCTCAACCGCAGTCACCAGCCTGGACCCCGCCCGAGCGATGGCCGATCAGGTGGTGGCCATTGCCCGGGCCGGCGCTCTCCCGGCGTTCAGGCAGCTGATGCGCGCATCCTCCTCACCATGCTTGGCGTTCGCCGGAAATGGCTTCGCGGCGCCGTGCCCGGCCGGGGTCCCGAACGGCACTCAGGTTGATTTCTTCCCGGCCGTTAGCGACGGAGGCGCCGTCACCGCGGGCGACCTTGACGCGCTCTTGGCGCGATCTGTCCCGGTTTACACGGGCCTCTTCGCCCTGACCCGCAGCCAGGATGACCGACTCGGCGCATTCATCCCGACCTCACGTTTTGAGGTCGTGGCGTACGGCGGTCGACCATTCCTTCGGGCAGCGGTGTACTTCGTCGACGAGGGCGGCATCGTCGGCATGTATGAAGCCGGGCTCGAAGTTATTGACCAGCGACTCGACTCTGTGCCCGCGGACGATTGGGTCATCGTCCGGGGAGGCACTGCATCGTTCGCCAGCGACAAGCGCACATACGTCGTCGGCCGCGACGACGCCATCCAGTTCACTGTCATCACGCCGCGCGCGTGCAACGGCCTGGATCTCACCATGCGGCTCTACGTCCGGCCGGAACCCGGAGTGCAGGGCGGGGTGCAGTCCATCAGGGAACCAGGTCTGCAGAGTGAAGTCCATACGCCTGCGAGCACATCCGGGACGACACGGATGACATTCGTCCTGCCTCAAGCCATCAGTGGACCGATGTGGGTTGAGGCCGGGCTCAGCGCTTACTGCCTTAACGAAACAGCGTTCAGCAACGCCTCGCTGCAACTCGCAATCCCGGCGCCCCCGGAAGACGCGCAGATTGCCACCATCGAACTGCTCGGCAAGTCCCTGGACCTGGCGAATGGTCACGGTGGCACGCACGCCGATTCTCTCGGCCGCTCGCTCACGGCGACAATCGCCGGGGTGGCGTGCGCCACTGTCTCGCTGCTCGACTCCGCACCCCGCAACGCAAGGGGCAACATCGTCGTCCGGCTTGGCACACCGGATCAGCCTGCTGCGTGCCGCGCTCCGGGACAGCAGATAAGCTTCGTCCAGCCGTCGGGCGCGGGAACCTTCGAAAAGCCGCTATACATCGCTGGGGCCGTGCAGTTGGTGAGCCAGATTGGGCCGGATGCCATCGTGAACTAACTGTCGCCGACGTCAACGCCCTACCCCTTCATCTTCCTTTTGCTCGGTTGCACCCGCGGCGGCTCCCCCTCCGCCTTG
>JBGOVF010000507.1:0-2702 GCA_041477975.1 Tepidiformaceae bacterium | reverse complement strand
GTCGGCGCCTTCCAGGGCCAGCGCGCGGGCCACTTCGGGCACGAACCCTTCGTCGCCGCAGAGCACGGCGACGTTGCCGGCGGAGGTCGGGACCACGCGGGCGGTGAGCTCGCCGGTGGCGATGCCGCGGCCGTGGGTGGCGGTGTGCTCGAACGTTTCGCCCGGCGTGATGAGCACAGATGACTGGCCCCACATGCAGCCATTGGTGGCGACCGCCATCGCCAGCGCGCCGCCGAAGCGCTTCACCGCCTGTTCCAGCAGCGGGAGGTCCACCTCCCAGCCTTCGGGGCCGCTGCAGCCGCCAAAGACGACCAGTTCGGCGTCCTGCTTGCGCTGCTCTTCGAACTGGTGCACGAACGTGCCGGCATCGAATCCACCGTCGCCTGGGACGATGGCGACGCGGCTGCCTTCGCGCGCAGGCACGAGAGGTTCGGCCACGGCGGCAGTGACGGGCAGCGTGGCGGTGGGCTCGACCAGGCGCGAGTACAGCGCCGGTCGGCGGTGCACGGGCTCGCCTTCCATCGGCTCGATCTCGTACACGACCACGGTTTCGCGGTCGCTGGGCGCGCAGACACGGGTCGCGCCGAGGGGGTCGATCACGCAGGAGCGGCCGGCGTACACGATGGAGCCGGCTTCGGGACCCCACTTGTCGGCGGCGGCCACCCAGAGGCCGTTTTCGTAGGCGCGGGCGGGCATCAGGTACTCGCACTGGGTGGTGGTGAGCGCGGCCATGTCCTTGCCGCCTGAGACCCAGGCCGTGAGGTCGAGGATGAGTTCGGCGCCGTTGACCGCGAGGCAGCGGGCGATCTCGGGCAGGCGGCCATCGGCGCAGATGAGCACGCCGAAGCGCGCGAAGCCGGCATCGAACACCGGGAACTCGCGCCCGCGTTCGAACCAGTTGTTGTCGAAGTGCCAGAGGAAGCTCTTGTCGTACTGGCCCACGCGCTCGCCGGCGGGGTTGAAGATGACGCCGCTGTTCGTGACGCGTCCGCCGGCGTGGGGCACGGCCATGCCGGCGGCGAGCCAGTATCCGTACTGCCGTGCCTTCTCGGCGAAGAGCGTCGTCACTTCTTCGAAGGGACGGACGCCCGGGCGCGCGTAGGGGGCGGCGTCGCGCAGGTAGTAGGCGGGGTAGGAGCATTCGGGCAGCCCGACGAGCTGGGCGCCGGCGGCGCCGGCTTCGTCGAGCGCGCGGAGGATGTTCTGGAGGTTGGCCTCGGCGTCGTCGATGTCGTGGGCGCGCACCTGGCAGAGGGCGACGGTGAAGGTCCGCATGCGCGGAGGGTATCAGGTATCGGGTGCCGGGAGCGCGCCTTCACGCTGCGTAGACGAGGGCCGCCGTACACTCGGTCGATGCGGATCGAGCGCCGTCTACTTCTCGCACTGCTGATCGCCGTTGGTACGCTGGTTGGCGCGTGCGGGGGCGATCCGGCGACGACGGCGTCCGGCGCGGGCACGACCTCAGCGAGTCCGGCGACGTCCGCGAGCGCAACGGCGTCGCCTTCCGCAGGAGCGGGCGCGACTGCCACGCTGCCTGCGGCCGCGGGGAAGCTCGGGACATCGGCGGGCGTCGCGACGACCGCGAAGACGCCAGACTTTACCGCGCTACCGGGGGCGAAGGCCTCGTTCGGGAAGCTGGACAAGGCCGTCTATCAGATCGAAGTGCCGAACAAATGGAACGGTAGCCTCGTGCTGTATGCGCATGGCTTTGCCGGGTTTGGCGCCGAAGTATCGGTGCAGCAACCCCCCGCGGCGATGCGCGTTTCGCTGATAGACCAGGGCTACGCCTGGGCGGCCAGTTCGTACAGCGAAAATGGGTACACGCCCGGCATCGGCGCTGACGACACGCTGGCGTTGAAGCGAAAGTTCGAGCAGGACATCGGCAAGCCGAAGTTCACCTACATCGCGGGCGCCTCGATGGGCGGCAACGTGGCCGTCCTCCTGATGGAGCACTACCCAAATGAGTTCGATGGCGGCTTTTCGATGTGTGGGGCCGTCGATGGGGAAGGGATCATCGACTACCTCACTTCCTGGACGGCGGTGGCCGAGTTCCTTTCGGGTATTTCGTTCACGGCCCCGGAGAACGCGAGCAACCTGGGGACGATCCTGCTGAACCAGTTGCCGAAGACGTTCGGGTCGCCGGATGCGCCCACGCAGAAGGGGCAGCAATTCGCATCGGTAGTCCGCAACCTGACGGGAGGGCCGCGGCCCTTCTTCATCGAGGGGTTCAAGGAGCAGTACGTCGTCAACTTCGGGCTGATCATCAGCGACCCACAGCGCAAGACGCTCGCGGCTGCCGCGGCCACGAACGTAGGCGTGGCCTACACCGTCGACCAATCGCTCGGGCTCACAAATGCGGCCCTGAACGCCGGCGTCCCGCGCTATGCGGCGGACCCGGCACTGCGTAACGCGGCGGCCCACCCCGATGCGGTCGAGACTTCCGGGAAGATCAGCAAGCCGCTCCTGACGATCCACGGCCTTGGCGACCTGTTCGTGCCGATCAGCCAGGAGCAGCTGTACCGGGCGAAGGTGGACGCGGCGGGCGCGGGCGGCTTCCTGGTGCAGCGGGCGATCCGGTCGGGCGGGCACTGCAAGTTCAGCGATGCGGAAATCAAGGCCGGCTTCGCCGACCTGGTTGCCTGGGTGGAACAGGGCAAGAAGCCGGCCGGCGACACCCTCACCGGCGACCTCTCGGACGCCGG
>JBGOVF010000228.1:0-4792 GCA_041477975.1 Tepidiformaceae bacterium | reverse complement strand
GCATCGACGCGCACATCCGCGGGCGAGAGCGAGCCGGTATGGAGCTGTACCATGAGGTTGATGCGCTCGTGACCGGCGGCAGCGGCGCCAGCGTCGTCTTCCACCGCACAGACTTTGACTTCGGACCAACCACCGTCAATTCGTGCCAGCCAGGCCGCCTGGTCGCGGGCGAGTTCCAGGTTGCCGGCGCGCAGGGCATGCCAGCTGGCCGCGGCCGGCGCGTAGGCTTCGCGGGCGTATTCGCCAACCATCCGGCTGGTATTGAATACCGGGGCGAAAGCTTCGATAGAGGCCTTCATCCGCTGTACCCAGCCGCGCGGCACGCCGTCGGCGTCGCGGTCGTAGAACGCGGGAGTCACTTCCTGTTCGAGGAGTTCGTAGAGCGAGTTCGCGTCGAAGGCGTCCTGCGTCTCCGGGTCGTCATCGATCCGGTCGCGGCCGATGGCCCAGCCAAGCCCGGGCCGGTACGCCTCCCACCACCAGCCATCGCGCACGCTCAGGTGCAGTGCGCCGTTCGCGCAGGCCTTCATGCCGCTCGTGCCGCTGGCCTCCAACGGGCGAAGGGGCGTGTTCAGCCAGACATCGCAGCCCTGGACGAGGGAGCGCGCAAGGTCTACGTCATACCGTTCCAGTAGCACGAGGCGGTCGCGGAACTCCGGTTGGGTGCTGAAGTGGAGGACTTCGCGGATGAGCTGCTTGGCTGGTTCGTCGCGGGGATGGGCCTTGCCGGCGAAGATGAACTGGATCGGGCGATCGGGGTTGTTCACGATAGCGGCCAGCCGGGCCGGGTCGCGAAAGAGCAGAGTCGCGCGCTTGTAGCCAGCAAAGCGGCGCGCGAATCCGACTGTCAGGACTTTCGGATCGAGCGGCTGCCCGTCGCCGGCCAGGGTCGCGGCGAGGCCGCGCTGGAGCAGGCTCTCGCTGTGCCATGCCCGCGCGCGGCCGATTAGACGCTCTCGCTGGCGCTCGTGAACGTTCCAGAGCTCGTCGTCCGGGATTTCCTGGATGGCGCTCCAGCGGGCGGCGCCGGTTGGGTCGTCGCGCCAGGCCGGGCCCACGTGCCGGTCGAACAGGTCGCCGACTTCGTGGGAAACCCAGGTGGGGAGATGAACGCCATTCGTGACCGAGCCGATGGGCGTTTCCTCTTGCGGGAGTTCGGGCCAGGCGGACTCCCAGAGCTTGCGGGAGACTCGCTCGTGCAGGCGGGAGACACCGTTGCGGCGCCCGCTCAGCCGGAGCCCGAGAACGGCCATCGAGAACGGCTCGTTCTCATCGTTGGCGTTCGTCCGGCCAAGCCCGAGGAAGGTGTGGGCATCCAGGCCCATGGCGGAGTAGTACGGCTCGAGGTATTTCCGCACGAGATCGGGGGCGAAGAGGTCGATCCCGGCCGCAACCGCCGTATGCGTGGTGAACACCGTAGCGGCGGTCACGGGCAGACGGCATTCCGCAAAGCTGGCCCCGGTTTCTTCCATCATCATTCGCACTCGCTCGACGCCGAGGAGGGCAGAGTGGCCTTCGTTCATGTGGCAGACAGCGGCGTGCAAGTCGAGCGCGTGCAGCATCCGCACGCCGCCGATGCCCAGCAGTAGCTCCTGCTGGATACGGGACTCGGTATCGCCGCCGTATAGCCGGCTGGTAATCGCGCGGTCGGCAGGCGAGTTCTGGTCGAGATCGGTGTCGAGCAGGAAGAGCGGAACCTTGCCGACGTCGAGCCGCCAGATGGCGGCGGTCACTTCCCGGCCGTCCAACGGCACCCTGACCGTGAGGGCGCCGCCCGCATCGTCGCGAACCGGCCGCACGGGCTGGGCCGCGACGTCGATGTCGGTGTACTCCTCGCGTTGCCAGCCGTCGGGGCCGAGCGCCTGCTGGAAATAGCCCTGGTGATAGAGCAGCCCAACGCCCACCAGCGGGAGTCCAAGATCACTGGCTGACTTCAGATGGTCGCCAGCGAGTACTCCGAGACCCCCGGAGTAATTCGGGAAGCTCTCCGTGAGTGCGAATTCGAGCGAGAAGTACGCGACGACATCGCGTTCGCTGGTGCCCTCCACGGTCACCAGGCCCGGACGGTCCATGTAATCGGCGAACGCCTGGCGGACACGCTTGAGGTGGACCCGAAAGCCCTCGTCAACGACGAGCCGGGCCCACGTTTGCGGCGGAACCACCTGCAGCAATCTGACCGGGTTGTGGCCGAGCTCGTGCCACGCCTCGCGGTCGATCCGCTCGAAGAGGCCGACGGCATCTGTGTGCCAGGTCCAAAAGAGGTTGTAGGCGAGGTCGCGGAGGGGCGACAACTCCTGTGGAAGTACTGGTTCGAGCACGACTGTATGGGTGGCGCGGAGCCGCATTCGACCATTGTAGCGTGGCATCCGCGGCGGGCGACGGCCGGGAGGGTCGGCTGCTGTTCCCTTTGCACGCCCGGTGCAATGATCGAGTACGGGCGCCCCGCGCCAGCAGCCTCACAACTGGAATTGTCCCGGCGATGCGATTGCGCGCAGTCCTCTTCGATATCGGCGATACCCTCTGGCACGCGCCATCGGCGCCACCGGCGGAGGCATTCCGCCGCCTGGCCGCCGAAAGGGCCGCGCAGGAACTGCGGGCACTCGGATTATCGCATCGCGACCCCGGCCTTGTTGCCCGGACAGTGTGGGTCGCGATGGAAGACGCGATGCGGGACGCACGCCGCGGGGACCTTGTAGAACCGGACTACGCGGCGGTTTCGCAGGCCGCGCTCGAGCGCCTGGGGTTGCCAATGAATCGCGAACACGCAGGTGCGCTGCTCGAGCGCACATACATCTCCGGTGTCGAAGGTGGGAAGGCGCCGTTCCCAGACGCACGCCCGACGCTCATGGAACTCCGGCGGCGCGGCTTTCTCCTCGGGGTCATCACGAACCGTGCGTTCGGCGGCGAACGGTTCCGGGCCGATCTGCGCGAAGCGGGGCTGGACATCGGGTGGGACGCGGAAGCAGTCTCGGTTGAAGTGGGATTCCTGAAGCCACACCCCGCCATCTTTGAGCACGCGTTGACCTCGCTGGCCGTGGCGCCCGGCGAAGCGCTGATGGTGGGGAACTCGCTCGCCGAAGATGTGGCGGGAGCGCAACGGGTGGGAATGCACGCTGCCTGGCGGCGTTCGGCGCCCGATGCCGAAGGCGTTGCGCCCGACACCTCGTTCGGCGAACTCGCGGAACTGCTGGGGTTGCCCGAATTGCAGCAGGTGGATCGATGACGGCGGAACGCCGGACCTGGGGTGGGCGCTTCCAGGGCGACATGGACGCGCTAACCGCTGCGTACACCGCGGGGATGGACCGCGACCTCTATGAGCATGACATTGCCGGTTCGGTTGCCCATGCGCGGATGCTGGGGAAGCAGGGAATCATCCCGGCAGGCGATGCGGCGGCGATTGTGGCCGGCCTCGCGCTGGTGCTCGCCGACTTCCGCGAAGCCAAAGTCGTCTGGCGTCCTGAACTGGAGGACATCCACACTCACGTGGAGGTGCTGCTTCGAGAGAAGATCGGCGAAGCTGCCGGGCGGCTCCACACTGCGCGGTCGCGAAATGACCAGGTGGCGCTGCTGAACCGGATGATGGTGCGAGAAGCGATCGACGAAGCGATCGACGGCTGTGAGGCTCTGGTACGCGTGCTTTGCGACCTTGGCGAGAAGCACGCCGGCGATGCCATGCCGGGCTACACTCACGTCCAGCGTGCGCAGCCGATCACGCTGGGGCACCACCTTTTGGCTTACGGCGAGATGTTCCTGCGTGACCGGGACCGGTTCCGCGACTGCCGGCGGCGGGTGAACGTTATGCCCCTCGGGTCGGGCGCCCTCGCCGGGTCGCCCTATCCGTTGGACAGGGAGATGGTGGCGAAGGAACTGGGATTCGAGGCGATTTCGCGGAACAGCATCGACGCGACCGCGGACCGCGACTTCGTGGCGGAGTTCATCGCGGCGTGCGCGCTGACCCAGATGCACCTTTCGCGGCTCGGTGAGGAGATCGTCCTCTGGGCGAGCACGGAGTTTGGCTTCGTGAAGCTGCCGGATGCTTTCGCCACCGGTTCGAGCATCATGCCGCAGAAGAGGAATGCCGACGTGGCGGAGCTCGCACGCGGCCGGACGGGCCGGGTGTACGGCGAGCTGATGGGGATTTTGACGACGCTGAAAGGACAACCCCTCGCCTACAACCGGGACAACCAGGAGGACAAGGGCTACATCGTGGGTGCTGCAAGCGTTGTGCTCCCGACGTTGCGGATCTTCGCGGCGATGGTGCCGGCGTTGGAGTTCAATCTCGAGCACATGCGAGCGCAGGCGCCACGCGGTTTCTCGCTCGCAACAGACGTCGCGGACTATCTGGTGAAGAAGGGCATGCCGTTCAGGGACGCGCATGCCGTTGTCGGGGCGCTCGTACGAGAATGTGAGGTGCGGGGCTGCGAGCTGAACGAGCTGCCAATGGACGTGTATCGCGGCGCGAGCCAGCTGTTCGAGCGCGACATAACGGCGCTAGACGTGGATTCCGCCCTGGCCGCGCGCGACATTCCCGGTGGCACGGCTCCACGGCAGGTGCGACTGGCCGCAGCGGCACTGAGGGCAGCCATTTAGGAGTTCGAGGCCCGCCCCTGCGCGGATGACTCAGTCGGTGATGAGCTTGACCAGTTCCTTCGTGGCTTCGGCTGCGGCGACGACGCGCTGGCGTTCGTCGTTGGTGAGGGGAAGTTCGAAGGTGCGCTGGATGCCGGCGGCGCCGAGCTGGCAGACGGTGCCGGAAAAGACATCGCGGATGCCGTATTCGCCCTGGTGATAG
>JBGOVF010000321.1:0-3760 GCA_041477975.1 Tepidiformaceae bacterium | reverse complement strand
TTCGACGATGAGGCCGACCTGCGTGCGTTTCCGCTCGCGCACCAGGTGGTTATGCAGCCCGGCGACCGCGATCAACGACGGAATCGGCGCGTTTTCCGCGTCTATACCGCGGTCCGAGAGGATGAGCACCTTCGTGCCCTCTGCGATGGCCTGGTCGGCCTGCTCGAAGAGCGCATCGAGCGCCGGGGCAAGCCCCGCCGGGCCGGCCTTCGCCGGGAAGGTCATGGGGAGGATTCGCGCGCGGAGGGCGTGGTGGCGCAATGACTTAAACTTCGCCAGCTCCGCGTTCGTGAGGAACGGGCTATCGAGGCTAACCAGGTGACAGCTTTCCGGTTCCGGGTTCAGGAGGTTCCCTTCCGGGCCGATCACAGTCTTCACCGAGGTCACCAGCTCTTCGCGGATCGCATCGAGCGGCGGATTAGTGACCTGCGCAAAGAGCTGTTGGAAATAGTTGTAGAGCGGCTGCGGGCGGTCGGAAAGCACTGCGAGTGGCGTATCGGTGCCCATGGAACCGATCGCCTCTTCGCTGTTCCTGGCCATCGGGCCGAGGATGTACTTGAGGTCTTCGATCGAGTAGCCGAAGGCGATCTGCTGGCGCAGCAACGTCTCGGCATCAGGCGTCTGCGGCGTCTCTGCCTCGGGAATCTGCTCGATCGGCAAGAGGTTGCGGGAAAGCCACCTGGCGTAGGGGCGTTCGGCCGCGAGCTTCGACTTCAGCTCGGCATCGTCAATGATCCGACCCTCTTCGAGGCTGACGAGGAACATCTTGCCCGGTTGGAGCCGGCCCTTGCGCAGCACACGCTCGGGCGCGATCGGCAGGACCCCAACTTCCGAGGCCATGATCACAAGGTCATCTTTCGTGACGTAATAGCGCGAGGGGCGAAGCCCGTTCCGATCGAGCACGGCGCCAATCGCCTTGCCATCGGTGAAGGCGACGGAAGCCGGGCCGTCCCAGGGCTCCATGAGGCAACTGTGGTACTCGTAGAAGGCCTTCTTTTCGGCGCTCATGGATTCGTGGCCCTGCCACGCCTCGGGGATGAGCATCATCATGGCGTGAGGCAAAGGCCGGCCCGCCAGCACGAGCAGTTCGAGCGCCTGGTCGAGGCTCGCCGTGTCGCTTCCGTGTTCGTTGATGACGGGAAGAATCTTGTGGATGTCGTCGAAGTGCGGCGATTCGAACAGGGCCTCGCGGGCCGCCATCCAGTTTCGGTTGCCACGAAGCGTGTTGATCTCCCCGTTGTGAGAGATCATCCGGTAGGGGTGCGCGAGCTCCCACGTGGGGAAGGTGTTCGTGCTAAAGCGCGAGTGGAACATGCAGAGGGCACTGATGAAGTGCGGGCTGCTGAGGTCCGGGAAGTACTCGCGAAGCTGTGTCGCCGTAAGCATTCCCTTGTAGACCAGGGTGCGGCAGGAGAGGCTCGCGAAGTAGAAGAACTCCTCGTCGCGGATGCCCCAGCGCGCGCTGGCTTTTTCGAAGCGCTTTCGGATCACGTAGAGCTTCCGCTCGAAGTCGTCGTCGGTCGCTACATCCTGGCTGCGGCCGACGAACACGTGCTGCATGGACGGCTCGACCGCGAGCGCGCTGGCGCCCACGGAGGCGTTGTTCGTCGGCACGTCTCGCCAACCGAGGAGGTGTTGCCCCTCTTCTTCGACGATAGCGGTGAACAAGGCGATCCCTTGCGCGCGGGCACGCGGTTCCGGCGAAGCAAAGAACAAACCGACGCCGTAGTGACCAGGGCCGGGCAGGCGGATGTTGAGCGCAGCGCACTCCCGACGGAAGAACTCGTGGGGGAGCTGGACCAGGACGCCGGCCCCGTCGCCGGTATTGGGTTCGCAGCCGCAGGCGCCACGGTGGTTGAGGTGTTCGAGCGCGGTGAGCCCATCATCAACAATCTGGTGTGAGCGCTGGCCCTTGAGATGCACGATGAACCCCACCCCACAGCTGTCGTGCTCATGCGCCGGGTTGTACAACCCTCGCACCGACGGCGTTCGATGGCCCATCGCCTTCATTTCCCCGCGCCTCGGGTTCGCTTCCCCCACTATGGAATGTGCGGAGGCACAGCGGTGCGGGATCGGTTCCCGCTCCGCGTTTGTGAAAACATTCCCAAACAGGCAGAAGCGTTGAGGTGAGCTTGCAGTATAACAGCCACGTCAACTTGCTCGTCGAGTCGGTAGTGGTTCAGTTTGGAAGTTAACCTATGACGAAGTCGGCGGCGGCATCGTCGATGAGATCGACGATGTCCGCGACGGTCCAAACCCGGTCAGCCACGCCCGCCGCCATAGCCGGGGTTCGGCCTTTCAGCGTGAGATGCTTCCGGCAGAAATTGTGGTACATGAAGTGCAACGAGACCGCGTGTTCGAGGTTCTCGACTTTCTTGGAAAACGCGTTGGTCAACCGGGTCATGCGCCGCATCCCCATCCGCATCGTGAGGTTCTGGCGCTCGACGTAGCTCGTGTGGATGCGGGTTTCGATGCCCGTGCAGACTGCCGGGCTGTAGCGCTTCTCTGCCGACGGGTCCTCGCCGTACTGCTTGATTAGCTGGGCATAGTCGATGTCCGCGCCGAACGCCCCCTCAACAGCGTTGAGATAGGCCACGTAGCCGTCTGTGGTCATCTGCACGCGGGTAGTGAGGCGTTCCGCGACGTCCTGCATGAAGGCGTTGGCCGCGCCCGCTGAGCGGTTCGCCACGAGCCAGGACACGATCAGCTTCGAATCGCTGTCGAGCGCCGTCCACGTCCACACGTCGCCGAACCCGTACTCGCCCCGGCGTTCTGCCGGAATGTGCTTGGCCTTCGCGCCGACAAATGCCCAAATCTCGTCACACTGAATGTTCCGAGACGTGAGGCCACGAAGCGTCCGGTCCTGATACGCGAAACAAGCGAAGCCAGCGTCCCCAAGCAGCTTGAGGACGGTATTCTTCGCCGCCCCGGTCATCCGGCACGTGCTGGCAATCGAGTTGCCTTCAACCAGCGCGGCGAGAATCTGGATACGGCGTTCGCGGCTAAGCTTGTTCGTACTGGCTACTATGCTTGAGCGCTCACCTAGCGTCAACAGTCCATAACGAAATTCTTATACACTAGGCTAACCCATCATAGTTATTTTGTGATACAGTGGGAAGGGCGTGAGATGTGTGGACGTTTTACGAATTCGTCGATTCGGATGGGACTCCCGCTATCCAAGAATGGATCGGGGCCTTGCCTCGCAGCCGGTCGGCCGCAGCCAAGGCGAGTCTGGCCGTCCGGTTGCTGTACTTAAGCGCCGCCAAGCCAGGGACGTGGGCAAGACCATATTTCGATATCCTCCATGGAACTGATGGCATCCATGAAATCCGATTCAAGGCTAAGAACATCCATCACCGCGTCCTGTGCTGCTACGGCCCCGGCCAACTGGAAGTTGTGATGCTGACCGGCGCTATTGAGAAGGACAACGAGCTAGAGCCGGCGGGCGCCATCGCCACCGCCGAAGATAGAAAGACGCTGATTACGGAGGTTGCCCATGTTGCCATCTACGACTTCTCGTAGACGAAACCAACTCGCCGATGCCCTTGCGGACAAAGACTTTCGCGACGCATTTGTGGAACAAACTATCTCGCAGGGCATCGCCTTTCAAATCAAAGAGACCCGTGATGACCGTGGCTGGACCCAAGCGGAACTTGGTCAACGCTCAGGCAAACTCCAACCGGTCATCTCCAAACTGGAAGACCCAGACTACGGCGCGTACACCCTCAAGAGCTTGAGGGAAATCGCCTCCGCCTTCGAC
>JBGOVF010000268.1:0-4249 GCA_041477975.1 Tepidiformaceae bacterium | reverse complement strand
GGACGCTCCCTTGGGCGGTCGCGGCTCTGCTTCGGTCGATAGTAGCGGCTGGCAGCAGCGAGCCGTCCGCTCTCTCCCCCCTCGGGTTTGAAGATATCTCCGGTGTGAGCTGGCTCGTGGCTCCGGGAGGGGGCGGCCTTCGACAGCACGCGCCTCTATCCTATGTTCATCCCTCACCCTGGCCGCAGGCCAGACTTGCCTCCCGACTGCGCGGGAGAGGGGGAGCACGGCTCCGAAGGTGGCGGGCAGAACTCGACCGATGGGCGATCAGTAGCCGTAGGGGTCGGAGGAACCGCTGCTGGATGTGGTGGTGGCGCTGATCCTGGCGGCGAACCAGACACTGCCGATTCCGTCGCCCTTCGCATCGCCGGGGGCTGCGTCGGCTGCGTAGCGGTAGAGCGGCTGGCCGTTGAAGGTCACCTGCCTGGCGCCGTCGTCGCGGCTGATGAGCGCGAAGCTGCCGGTGACACCCGCGGGAGCGGTGACTGTCGCGGCCGTGGTGGTCACGGCCGGCCAGGTGGCTGCACAACCGCCCGAGCAGGCGCTCTTACCGCTGTTGGGTGTGTCGCTCTTGAAGGTGTAGAGCGTGAGGCCGGCCGGGGTGACAAGGAGTTTGCCAAGGCTGCCCACGTCGCGGACCTGGACGACGGCGTTCGTATCGCCAGAAGCAGTCGTCGGAGCCGTGGTTGGCGCCGACGTGGGAGCGGACGTGGCCGCGGTTGTCGGCGAGGCAGCGGTCGAGCCGGAACCGGTAGTTGCAACGGGAGCGGTCGGGCTGGTGGTGTCGTCGTCGCCGCCGCAGGCGGTCGCGAGAATGACGCCGGAGACGACCAGCGCCGTAAAGGTAAGGTATCGGGAAGCGTTGCCCAGAGTCATGCCAGATGGACCTCCGAGAGACAGTACGTAGTTGGCCGGGCGGCGCGGATGTCTGCACGCCGTAAAGGCGTCTATGCAGCCGGGCCGGCTGGGAGCGTTTGCGGGCGTTCCTCACCCGGCGATACACTGAACGTTCGACAAATCGTCCTACCCCGGAGATTCGCTTGCACGTCATTGGGCTGACTGGTGGTATCGCCAGCGGGAAATCCACTGTGGCGCGGTTCTTCCGCGACCAAGAGATACCGGTGTTGGACGCCGATGTCCTCGGGCACCGTACGTACGAACCGGGAACAGACACGTTCGCGGCCGTCGTGGCGGCGTTCGGGCAGGACCTCGTGGCGGCGGACGGGACGATCGACCGGCGGGTGCTCGGTGGGAAGGTCTTCGGCAAGCCGGATGAATTGAAGCGTCTCACCGATGTCGTCTGGCCGGGCATTCGGAAGCTGGCGAGCGAAGCGCTTTCGGAGTACGAGACGGCGGGCAACCACCTCGTCGTGCTGGAAGCCGCCGTGCTATTCGAAGCCGGCTGGGAAGACCTGGTGGACGAAGTATGGGTGGTGGTGGTGGAGCCCGAGGTCGCGGTGGAGCGGTTGGCTGCGCGCAACGGGCTGGAACCCGAGGCTGCGCGGGCGCGGATCGCATCCCAGCTTTCGAACGCCGAGCGGATTGGGCGGGCGAATGTGGTCATCGAGAACAACGGCACACTCGAAGCCCTTGGGGCTGCAATCGAGGGTGCCTGGAAACAACTTCAGGGGCGGCTGCAGACAGCAGCCGGGAGGTAGCAGGAATTGGTTGAAGCAACGGCACTGAGCGAAGCAAACGTCTTCGCTGTCGAAGAGTACGCAGTCCACGACGAGCCCTATTACCTCCCGATCGCAGACGAAGTACAGCTCTTCGAAACCGCCTACGAGCAGCGCATTCCCGTTCTTTTGAAGGGCCCCACGGGCGCCGGCAAGACGCGCTTCGTGGAGTACATGGCCTACAAACTCGGGCGGCCGATTACCAAGGTTTCCTCGCGTACTGGCAAGGAAGCCGAGCACCGCATGCCGCTAATCACGGTGGCCTGCCACGAGGACCTGACGGCGAGCGATCTGGTGGGCCGTTACCTGCTCGACACCGATGGCACGCGCTGGGTCGACGGGCCGCTAACGCGCGCCGTGAAGGTCGGCGCGATCTGCTACCTCGACGAGGTGGTCGAGGCGCGGAAGGACACGACCGTCCTTATCCACCCGCTGACCGACTACCGCCGCCTGCTGCCGATTGAGAAGCTGGGACAGGTGGTGGAAGCGACCGATGGCTTCCTGCTGGTCATCTCCTACAACCCCGGGTACCAGAGTGCGCTCAAGGACCTGAAGCACTCGACGCGCCAGCGGTTCATCGCGATCGAGTTCGGCTACCCGCCGCGCGACATCGAGGCCGAGATCATCGTCCACGAGGCGGGCTGCACGAAGGAGAACGCTGTTGACCTGGCGAAGCTGGGCGAGAAGGTGCGAAACCTGCGCGAGCACGGCCTTGGCGAAGGCGTAAGCACGCGCCTGCTGGTGTACGCGGGCCGCCTGATGGCGAACGGAGTGGCGCAGCGGCGAGCCTGCCAGGTGTCGGTGACGTGGGCGCTCACGGATGACCTCGAGGTCCAGCGCAGCATCGAGGAAGTGGTCACGAGCATCTTTGAGTGACCGGCATCTCCCGCCAACGAACCCGTGGTAGACTTCTGCATCCGCCAGAATTCCAACCGAGAGTGCGAGATGAGCCAGGAATCGGATTCCGGCGTTGAGCGAGAGTCGCTCGAACGCATGTGGGACCCGAACAGCCGCGTCAATTCGGCCATCTATCACGCTCTTACGGGGGAAGACCCCGTGCTGCTCAAGGGCCGCCGCTTTCGGGAGAGGCTCCCGGGCCGTGATCGCTGCAAGAACTGCCGTGCTCAGTTCGACGGTCCCGTGGGCTGGCTAATGCGCATGCGCGGGCGCGGACAGTACGACCGCAACCCGAAATTCTGCAACTTCTGACTCCATAACCTCGCCGAGCACCCGGGCGGTGCTGTGATCGACCTCTCCTTCCTCTTCATCGATGTGCGAGGGTCCACTTCGCTTGCGGAGGGCGTCAGCCCGGATGCTTACGCCAGGCTCATCAATCGCTTCTACGAGGACGTCACGCGCGTGCTGGTCCGGACCGAAGCGTTCATCGACAAGTTCGTCGGCGACGAGGTGATGGCGGTTTATCTGCCCGTGTTCTGCGGGCCGAATCACGCCCGCGCTGCGGTGGAAAGCGCCGCGGAACTGCTCGGGGCGATGCAGCAGACCAGGTCGGAAGGCACCCTCCCGGTTGGCGTTGGAGTCAACAGCGGCACCTGCTATTTCGGTACCGTCAAGGGCGTTGAGGGCACCCTCGCCGACTGGACCGCCCTCGGTGATCCGGTGAACGTGGCTGCACGGCTCGGCGCGGCGGCGGCGGCGGGCGAAGCGTTAATCAGCGAAGCGACCTGCCGGGCGGCCGGCATTGAGCTCAGTGATTGCGAGTCCCGGTCGCTAGCGCTCAAAGGTAAATCAGAAGCAGTTACCGTGCGGGTGATGAGAGCGGAGTCGGCGGCGCTGCCCGAGTTGGCGGATGCCGCGCGGTAGGCTCGGTGTGGTCGCCCCAAGCCCAACCCGGCGCTCGTCAAGCAGGAACCGGTATACTCGGTGGGCTGCGCCGCGGGCGCTGTGAGCCCACCACAGGACCGCTGCGTGCGCCTCGCGATTGTCTCGGACGTCCACTGCAACATTGGCGGGTTGGAACGCGCGTTGGAGCTGATGGCGCCGTTTGACCAGTTGTGGTGTGCCGGCGACGCGGTGTTCCAGTTCCGGTGGTCGAACGATGTTGTCCGACTGCTGCGAGATTCGGGTGCGATCGTCGTGTTGGGGAACCACGAAGAGACGCTGCTGGGGCGAGATGGCGAGCGAGCGCTTTCGTCACCGGCGGTGGACCCGGAGCTGGTGGAGTGGATGCGGGAGCAACCGTACCGGGTTGAGCACCACGTTGATGGCAAGCACGTGCTGATGACCCACGGTTCGCCGTGGGAGCCCTGGAAGGAGTACCACTATCCGCACGAGCGCGTGTGGTCGCGGGCGGCGACGCTGGAGTGCGATACGGTCATCGTTGGGCACACGCACTTTCAGATGGCCGAACGCTTCGGGAACGTGCTCGTCATCAACCCGGGGTCGGCGGGCGACCCACGGGACCATCGCAATCAGTTCCAGCTCAGTTGCGCGACCTGGGACACGACAACGGACGAGGTCATCTTCTACGATTACAAGGATCCAACCCGGAACTTCCTCAGTCATTCAGGTCAGCAGTGATGCGGTCGGGCTCACGGCGGGCCGGGACGAGTATT
>JBGOVF010000124.1:0-6752 GCA_041477975.1 Tepidiformaceae bacterium | reverse complement strand
GGTGACGCACCCACGGCGATGCCAGCCCCCGCGAATTGACGAGGTCATTCCATTGGTAGCCGTCCCATGGCTGTTCGACCGGCACCCGGTCGCCGTCCGCCGTCACCCGCACGATCTCGGCCTGCCACGAGCTCGCCTCCGGGAACATCTGGAAGCCGAACTCCTTGTGCGGCGCCCAATAGGCGCGCACCACGAACGCCAGCTGGAGCGCGATCACGCCAACGAACACGATCCGGCGCACGAAAACACGCGTCGAATCGCCGATCATGCGTCACCTCCCGCCAATGCGGTTACAGCGCGGCGAGTAACCCCCGCGCTGTGGAGCCGGGCCTATTGCACTCGTGGTTTCCGTATCACCGGAGGCCTGTCCGGCACCAATCGCGAGAAGAATTCCCGATGCCCGGACACGAACCCGTACTGCCAGGCAAGAAACCTTCCAGCCGCTGGCACGTTCGCGGCGAGCCACGCCATCCATTTCAAGCCGCGAACGCTGGCCAGTGTTGCGCCCAATACGCCGTTGCCGCTGACCAGGGTCCCGTCGGGGAGTTTCAGGTGCATGCTGCGGTCGCGTGCTGTGGGCTCCAGGCCCCCGAGCCAGGCCTCGGCCAAGTCCGACGACCACGGCAGAAAGCCAAGCTCCCGGCGCCGGGCGATGCGGTAGAGCATCTCGGCCATCGCGCGACAGAACCGGCAGCCGTCGTCGTACAGCAACGTCGGACGGTCAGGGCGTTGCGCCGCCAGCGAGCCATCGACTCCGAGTGTCTGGGTTTCCACGCGTCCTCCATTCTTTCACATGATCGGCGGACTGGAGCCGCGTTTCGCCTCGGGGTACCGATGGAACGAGCACGCACGAACCGCGAAGTGGCACTCATCGAACGTTCGAGCACCACCCAGAAAGCTGGCTTTCTGGTAAACTGGGCGCATGAAGGCGACTGTTGAACTGCCCGATGAGCTGATGCGGACCATCAAACTCCGGGCCGTGCGCGAGGACCGAAAGCTGAAGGACCTCATTGCCGAGCTCCTGCGCCGTGGCCTGGAGGGCGGCCGGGCGGGCCCGCACGTTGGCGTGAATCGGGTCCAGGTACCGTTGGTCCGCTGCGTGCACGGCGCGGATCCCGCTCACGAGATGCTCCCGGACCGGGTCGCTGAGGTGCTGAACTATGAGGAGGCGCGCGGAGCCGCCCCGCGGTGACGGTCTATCTCTGCGACACCAACATCTGGCTGGCGCTCGCGCTATCGGGGCACATCCATCATGCGGTGGCGCGAGCATGGCTGGAAACAGTGGAAGAGCCAGAGAGCATCCTCTTTTGCCGGGCGACGCAGCAATCATTCCTTCGGCTGCTGACAAACGCAGCCGTGATGGCGCCGTACGGTAATCCACCGTTGACGAACGATGAGGCGTGGGCGGCGTACGAGGCGTTCGTGGCCGATGAGCGCATCGTGCTCCATCCTGGCGAACCGGACGGGCTCGACGAGATCTGGCGGCAATTCGCATTGCGCCCGGCGGCGTCACCGAAGCTCTGGATGGACGCCTATTTGGCCGCCTTCGCTAAAGCGCAGGGCTGCGGGCTCGTCACCACCGATGCCGCGTTCCGCCAGTTCACCGGCCTGGACCTCCTCGTCCTCGCTGGCGATGAGGGAGCCAGTTAATCGCCGGCAGTCTTGCCACCGACCTGCGGCCGCACCCGGAGCGTACCATCCCCGCCACCCGCCCTTGCCCCGCCCCCACCCCGCAGCTAGATTGACCCCAACTCGAACACGTCCATTCCCGCAGGAGTGCATCGAGCAAAGGAGCCCCGCCATGACGCAGGAACAGGCCACTCGTCTCGGATTCGACCCCGATGCCCTCCGCGAAAAGTACCGCCAGGAGCGCGACAAGCGGCTTCGCGCCGATGGCAACGCCCAGTACCTCGAAGTCGCCGGCGATTTCTCGCGCTTCATCGAAGACCCGTACGCGAAGCCCGATTCACGGTCGCCGCTGACCGACGACGTGGACGTCGCCATCATCGGCGGCGGCTTCGGCGGCTTGCTGGCAGGCGCCCGCTTGCGCCAGGCCGGCGTCAAGGACATCCGCATCATCGAAAAAGGCGGCGATTTCGGCGGCACCTGGTACTGGAACCGCTACCCCGGCGCCCAGTGCGATGTCGAAGCCTACATCTACCTGCCCCTGCTCGAAGAGCTCGACTACATCCCCAGCGAGCGCTACGCCCGCGCTCCCGAGATCATGGAGTACAGCCGCGCCATCGGCCGCAAGTTCGACCTCTACGACAACGCCTGCTTCCAGACGGAAGTGACGGAGATGCGCTGGGACGAGGACGCGCTCCGCTGGATCATCTCCACCAACCGCGGTGACCGGATGCGCGCGCGCTTCGTCGCGATGTCGAACGGCCCCCTGAACCGCCCGAAGCTGCCCGCCATCGATGGCATCGAATCCTTCAAAGGCCACACCTTCCACACGAGCCGCTGGGATTACAGCTACACGGGCGGCGATGCTTACGGGAACCTCACGGGCCTTCGCGACAAGCGCGTCGGCATCATCGGCACCGGCGCCACGGCCGTGCAGTGCGTCCCCTTCCTCGGCGAGTTTGCGAAGGAACTCTACGTCTTCCAGCGCACGCCGTCTTCGGTCGATGTCCGCGGCAACCGGCCCACCGATCCACAGTGGGCAGCCTCGCTGGCCCAGGGCTGGCAGAAGAACCGCATGGACAACTTCAACATCCTCGTGACCGGTGGCCGCCAGGAAGAGGACCTCGTCGCCGATGGCTGGACCGATATCTTCCGCAACCTGCGCAACGTCGGCCCGCACATCGGCGAAGGCAGGCGACCCCCTGAGGAAATCGCCCTGGCGATGGAGCTCGCGGACTTCGAGAAGATGGAGCAGGTGCGCGCCCGCGTCGACTCCCTTGTCGCCGACCCGGAAACGGCCGAGGCCCTCAAGCCGTACTACCGCCAGTTCTGCAAGCGCCCCACGTTCAACGACGAGTACCTGCAAACCTTCAACCGGCCGAACGTCACGCTGGTCGATACGAAGGGCCGGGGCATCGACCGCGTGACCGAGACGGCGGTGGTGTTCGACGGCAAAGAGTACGAGGTCGATTGCCTGATCTTCGCCACCGGCTTCGAAGTTGGCACCGCCTACACGCGCCGTTCCGGCTACGAAGTCATCGGCCGCAACGGCGTCACCCTGTCCGACAAGTGGTCACCCGAACTATCGACCTTCCACGGTTTTCAGAGCCGCGGCTTCCCGAACTGCTTCTTCATGGGCCTCACGCAGGGCGCGTTAACCGTGAACTTCACGCACCTGCTCGGCGAACAGAGCGCCCATATCGCCTACATCGTCCGGCACGCCATGGAGACCGAGGCGCGGACCGTCGAAGCCTCGGAACAGGCCGAAACGGAATGGGTAGATACGATCCACAGGCTCGCGCTCAACAACCAGCAGTTCCAGGCAGACTGCACGCCCGGGTACTACAACAACGAAGGCCAACCCGCGCCGGGCGCCGGCTTCACTGCCGGGCAATACGGCGGCGGGCCGGTCGAGTTCTTCAAAATCCTCAGCGACTGGCGCGCGGAAGGGAACCTGGCCGGCCTCGAAATCGCCTGACGCGGCGAGCCAGCCCTGGGCGTCAGGCGATGTTCACGATTGTTCCCATGCCAGGAATGCGGGCGAGGCCGGGTGCGTCGATGATGTTCTTGACCGCGGTTTTCGCATCGCAGCCGCTCGCGCCCATTTCGCGCGCCAGCGCAGCCACCACGACCGGCGCGGAGAACGATGTCCCGCTCCACTCCGCCCATCCCTTGAACTGGTCGGGATCCTTGGCGCCCGTCACGACCACCGTCGGGCCGTTGAAGTTATCGAAGAATGTGCTCACGAGTTCGACTCCCGGCGCGCAGGCCCGCACCCATGGACCCAAGTTGCTGAACGCCGCCGGACCGTAGGGGCCGAGCGCTCCCACGCTAACGACTCCCCGGAAGCACGCCGGATAGCTCGGCCGCGGGATGCCGTCGTTGCCCGCCGAGGCCACGATGACGGCCTTCTTCGCCTGGAGGCGTCGGACAGTGCGCGCCAGCGCCCACATTCCGCGACTCGGGGCGTAGCCTCCGAGCGAGAGGTTGACGATCGTGTGATCGTTCGCCCCGGCCACCAGGTGATCGAGGAAGCCTTTCAGGACCCACTCGTCAACATCGCCCTCGATGTCCAGGGCCTTTTCGACCTTCAGCGTGCATCCGGGGGTAAGCAGTTCCACCACGCCCGCGATGAACGTGCCGTGCCCCGCGACGGGGTCGAGTTCCTTGTCACCGCCGGGATCCGCCTTGTCGATGTCTTTCGGTAGGGTGTTGCCGGCTAGTGTCTGCAACGCCGCCGGCCAACTCGTTGAGTCCTCTGCGAAGCCGGTATCGATGATGATCACCGTTGGCGGCGTCACGCCGTGCCAGTTGAACTCCCGGCCGGTGCGGGCGTCGGCCGGTCGCGCGCTGCTTTTGCGAATGCCCGCGTCCTTATGGGGGCTTCCGTACGCCGGATTCCCGTAGAGCGGATTCCCGTAGAGCGGATTGCCGTACAACGGGTTCCCGTAGAGCGGATTCCCGTACAACGGGTTGCCATACAACGGGTTGCCGTAGAGCGGGTTGCCGTACAGCGGATTCCCATAGAGCGGGTTGCCATACAGAGGATTGCCCTCCACCGCGCTACCGCTGAGGTCATGTGCGAAGAGCACGTAGTTAGGCTCGACCATGAACGAGTCGTCTCGAAGCTCTTCGATCACGGCGAGGACGTCGATGGCAGCATCTTCGATCCAGAACCAGTGCGTGCCTTCGTCGTCCCGCTTGTGGTGGTCGGTGTCGAAGTCGAAGCCCATGTCGTGAAGGCGGGCCTCGAGCGTTCGCCCACCGAGGTCCCGGCCGATTAACTGCCCGGGGCGGTAAGCAAAGCTCCCTTCCGCGTCTTCACTGTAAGTAACGCGATCCGACCATCCGCCAGCTTCCATGGCAATGTCCTTCTTTCCGGAGCGATTTGGGCCCCATTAGACTAAGCCAGTCGTCAAGATGTGTATGAACAGCTTCACGTTATCTCGGTGCGGGCGCACGGCTCGTTTCAGCGGCGAACCGGAAGACGCGATCGGCGAGCGCCGCAGCGCCCGGCCCATCGAGGGCCAGCCCGGATGTCCAGGCATGGGCGAACGCCTCGGTGCCGAGGTGGGCCTCGGCTGATTCGGTCAGCTGCTGTTGGGCCTTGAGGTCGTCCTCATAGAGGCGCTGGTCGGTCTCCACGAGCATCGCCTCGGCCCGGGCGGCCAAGGTAGATGCCGTTGCCCAGTCATCGCTCGCCGCTGCCAGCCGCGAAGCCAGGAGCAGCGAGTAGGCGATGATCACCGGCTGCCCAAAGGCCATGGCCAGCTGGAGGCCGGCTCGCTGATGGCGGGCCGAGGCCTCGAAATCGCCCAGGCGGAACGCGATCTCCGCGAGATTGCCTTCGGCGCCGGCGAGGAACGCTTCGTGGCCAGCGCGTTCGTGCTCGGCTCGTTCCTCTTCGAACGCTTCCATGGCGCCTCGAAGGTCCCCCAGCGCCGAGCGGGACAGCCCCAACAGATTCCACATTCGGGCGCGGCCGCGCGGCGAGGGGCCGAGAGCAAGTGTAGATTCGGCGATGCTCGCCGCCCGGGCGTGATCGCCGGAACGCGTGGCGAGCTCGCCCATGGTCCGGTCGAAGCCAACATCATCCCAGGGGGGCGATCCGGCGCTCGCTCGCAGCCGTTCCGCCTCTGCCAGTGCAGTCGCAGCACCTTGCAGCTGGCCCACGCGAAGAGAGAGGTGCGCGACCGTGGTGAGCAGGGCTACTCGGCTTTGCGTCTTTTCGGGCAGCAAGGCGGCCCAGCGACCGAGGCCTTCGATGCCCGCGTGGAAGGCCTGGACCGCGTCCAGATAGCGTCCAACCAGGCAGGCCAGCTGTTGCGCAGGCTCCTGGCGGTCACGGGGGAGGAGGGGGATCAGCGAGCGCAGGTTATCCAACTCCAATCCGACATCGCCGATCCAGGCTCTATCGGCGGAGCGCCACGGGCCGAGCTGCTGGAGATACCAGGCTGCGAGCCGTAGCGCGACCGGCGACGTTTCCCCTGCCTCATCCAGGTGGCGGCGGCCATACTGGCGGACGGGTTCGAGGAACCGGTATCGCGTCGCGTTCGCGGTGAGGTCCGCGGTGAGCATCGAGTGATCCACGAGCGACCAGATGAGCTCGGGCGCCTGGTCGGGGTCCACATCGCTATCGCCAACGGCTGCTGTACCAGACTCGATGGAGAAGCCGCCGCCGAAGACCGCGAGGCGGCGCAGAGCAGCCTGCTCGCTTTCGTTCAGCAGACGGTAACTCCAGTCCAAAAGCGACTGCATGGTCCGCTGGCGCGCGGGCAGCGATCGATCGTTGCTGCGCAGCAGGCGGTTCATATCATCGAGGCCCGCGGCGATCGTTCCCGGATCGAGCACGGCCGTGCGGGCGGCGGCGATTTCGATCGCGAGGGGCAGGCCCTCAAGCCGCCGGCAGATCCCGATGACCGGCACGATGTTCTCAGGGGTCAGTTCGAAATCAGAGCGCGCGGCAGAGGCGCGCTCCAGGAAGAGCTGGACGGCTGCCCAGCTCCTGGGGTCGGTGCCATTGTCCGCGGCCGGTGGCACCGGCAAAGGCCGCAACCGCACGACTTCCTCATCGGCGATCCTGAGCGGTTCGCGGCCGGTGGTGAGAACTCCAATCCTCGGACACG
>JBGOVF010000190.1:0-5447 GCA_041477975.1 Tepidiformaceae bacterium | reverse complement strand
GCCGCCCCCGCGCGTGGATGGTAAGACAGCATCTTGAACACCTGCGACCTCTACGTGGAATCCGGCCCGAAGCGGCGTAAGACCATGGTCCACGTCCCGTATCTGCTGGGCTGCATCGCTACAGGCGCGACGACGGAAGAGACGCTCGCGGGTGCGCCGGAGGCGATCCGGGCGTACCTCGAGTTTCTCAGCCGCCACGGCGAGGATGTCGATCCACGCGCGACGTTCGAAACGCGGATCGCGCAGCACGTCACCGAAGGTGACTGGCTCGGAAACGGCTCGCCCTACCTCCTCTTCGAGAGCGACCTCCAGCCGGTGGCCGAAGCCGAAATCGAGCGCTACCTGCTCTGATTCCACTGCATGCGCGACGATCTTGCGACGTGGGCGGCGAGCCAGGGCGACGCCGCCCTCGATGCCGAGCCGCTGCCGCGGGGACGGCCGGCGCGCGCCGTGCTGCTCCACGTGCTGAACGTCGGCGGCTACCTCTCCGCCGCGCTGGGCGGCGCTCCGGGCTTCTCAGCGATCGGCACGTCCGCCGGAACTCGTGCGCGCGAGCACGCCCAAGCAGCGGGAGGCGGTCATCCAGCGGGCGAAGGATGTGCACACCTTGCGCAAGGCGCTGCGCCGGATGCTCGAACACACCTGGGAGCACATCGCCGGGCTGTCGCGCCGGCCTGACGGGCCCGAGGTCTAGCCCGGCCGGGGCTATACTCGCGCGAGCGCCACGAAGGAGCAGCTCCCTTGCGACTCGCCATCATGTTGTCGATGCCCGGAGACACTACCGGGGTGTCCGGATTGATAGAGCGCGCCCAGCGCGCCGAGGAAGCCGGGTTCGCCTCGGCCTGGATCCCGCAGGTGTCGGGCGTGGACGCGCTTACCATCCTGGCGCTGGCCGGGCGCGAGACGACCCGCATCGAACTGGGGACGGCCGTCGTGCCGACCTTCCCGCGCCACCCCACCGTGCTCGCCGGACAGGCGCTCACCGCGCAGGACGCGAGCGGCGGCCGCCTGGCGTTGGGCATCGGCCTCAGCCACAAGGTCATGATCGAGAACAGCCTGGGCCTCGACTACAGCCAGCCGGTCGTGCACATGCGCGAATACCTGACGGTGCTGAACGGGCTGCTCATGGGAGAGCGTGTGAGCTTCCAGGGTGAGCGCTACAACGTGAACGCGCAGGTAACGATGCCCGGCGTGCCGAAACCGCCGGTGCTCGTGGCGGCACTCGGACCGGCCATGCTCAAGGTCTGTGGGCGGCTGGCCGACGGGACCATTACCTGGGCCGGAGGCCTGGCCTACCTGCGCGACGTGGCCATCCCGACCATGAGCGCTGCCGCCGCGGCCGCTGGCCGGCCGAAGCCGCGCTTCGTGGCGATGGTGCCGGTCGCCGTCACGACTGATGCCGCTGCCGCGCGCGAAGCGGCCAACACGATCTACGCCGGCTACGGCACCCTCCCTTCGTACCGGGCCACGCTCGACCTCGGCGGCGCGGGCGGGCTGGGCGATGTCGCGATCGTGGGCACGGACGAGCAGGTGGAGACGCAGCTTCGCGCGTTCGCGGCCGCGGGCGTGACCGACGTCAGTGCGGTGACCTTCCCCGCGCCCGGCGGAAGCGTTGAGGGGACCTACGAGTTGCTGGCCTCCCTGGCGAAGGCAGGCGGCGTGTAGGGCAGGCGAACCTACAAGACCAGCGCCGGGCCAACCTGGCGCAAGCGCCGGCGCCGGGCGGGGACATTGTCAATGTGGCGGGCGACTTCGGCCCAGAACGCGGGCGAGTGGTTGCGGTGCTTGAGGTGCGCGAGTTCGTGGACGACCACAAGGTCGATCAGCGCCGGCTCGGCCATCACGAGGCGCCAGTTGAAGCGAACGGTGCCATCGGCGCCGCAGCTTCCCCAGCGGCGGCGCTGGTCCTTCACAATCACGCGGCGTGGCTCGATGCCGGTCACGACCGCCCAACGCGCCACTGTGGTCCGAAGGACTTCGCTCGCGCGCTCGGCGTACCAGCGCGTGAGCACCGCGCGCAGTAGCGGCTCGGAACCGGGGGACGGGCAGCCAACCGTGAGGGCGCCGTTGGTCGCGTCGACCGTTGGGCCGGCATCCTCTCGCAGCTCCAGCCGGAGCCACTCGCCCAGGAAGGGCAGGACCGCGCCGGTCACGAGCGGCCGTGGGGGCGATGCGGCTGACAACTCCAGCAGGCGCTTGACGATCCAGTCGGCGCGCTCTTCCACAAAGCTGCGCACGTGCGCTTCGGGCATGCGCAACGGCACGCGCACGGTCACGCCGTCCTCCGCCCTGAGCGAGATCTGCATCGTGCGGCGGCGGCGCGAACTGCGCACGACGCGGTACGCGATGGTGCGCCCGCCGGCTACGAGCGACCCGGACGACGTGCGGGAGAGCGGCGCGGCGCGAAGTCGCATCGCGTTCAAAGTGGAACCGCCCGGCGTCACAGGCAAGTGCGAGCCCTTGCCAGCCTGTCGCTTAGGCTTCGGCCCCGAACCCTCGCGCCTCCGCGTACGACCAGCCGTCCAGGTCCGGCGTCTCCACGCCCTGTTGAGCCAGCGCGACTTTGATCTCCGTGCGGTGCTCCACGCCGTGTTCGACGGCGTGGACGAGGAAGAAGCTCTTTGGAAAGGTTGGGCGCTTGCTCATGTAGGGGAGGACGATGGTTTCATCCTCGATCAGTTGTTCGGCGATCTCGACAAGCTCATCGGCCGAGACGCGCGCGATACCTGCCAGGGCGTCCCAGCCGGGCCACGTGCTGCCGCCGTTCAATTCGCCCTCGTGCTGTCTCCCCTTCGTCCGCAGAGCGAAGGTTTGCTGCCCGCCGACCATGTGGAGCAGCAGCCTGCGCACGGAACCAGACACGCCGGCCATGTGGGCATCGAGCTGCGCATCGGAGAGGTGGCGGCAGGCTTCCAGCAGGCGCAGCGTCGCCCAGCGGTTGTAACGCAGCATTTCGGCAAGTGGTTCGTTCATGGTGCTTCTCCGGACCGCGACTGGTCTCGGACCAGCTTACAGATGGCGCCCCAACGCCAGGCTCCGGCTGGCACTCAGGCAGCGGCGGGGCGGCGGGCCGAACGCAGCATCGACTTGCGAAGAGCTTCGAATGCGTTGGCGAGGAGCAGCCCCGCCGGCAGGTAGTACACAGCGCCGTTGTAGACGAAGAGGCTGTAGCTCGCGGTCGCCGCGATCAGCCCGAAGAGTACCTGGTCGCGGTACTTCACCGGGCACGTGGGCGGGTCATCGGCCATGAAGAAGGCGAAGAAGAGCCCTGCCTGAAGGTCCGGCGAACGGAAGATCTCGGATACGCGCTGCGGTTCGAGCAGGAAGCTCGCCATCGTGAACAGCAGGAAGTACGTGCCCAGGAACACCAGTACGAGCGGGAGCTTGTTGATACGGTCCGCGATGAAGACGCCGGTCGCGAGCAGGACGACCACGCCCAGCGGGCCGAGGTCGGGCAACGCGCCCCACCAGCTCTGGACGCTGCCAAAGAGCAACGACGACGCGACCAATGCGAGAGCCGCCGGATTGAACACGTTGGCGAACCGGGTGCGGAAGGCATGCTTGCTGACGATCGCGATCGCCGAGGTAACGACGGGCACCCACGACGGTTCGGTCGGGCTCAGCACCAGCCCAACGATCATCCCGGTGAGGATCGCGCCGCTCGGGAACGCCCAAAGATGGCCCAGCCATCGCTGCAACACCAGGTCCAGCGCAACGGCGCTCGCGGTGGCGGCCAGCAGCGCCGGCAGCACGGCCGATTCGCCGGTATCGGCAACCGCGAGGAGCGCGACGAAGCCGAGCACGACGAGGAAGATCCCCTTCGGCGTGCGGAAGAAGCGGCGCACGGGCCGCAGCGTCTGGGGCCATGGGGCTGCGATGGCGGTCATACCAGGCGCCTGTGGAATTCTGAGGTCGCGTGTTGTGCGAGGTCCGCGGAGATGATGAGGCCATCGACCCCCTGCGCTTCCAGGAACGCGATGCCCCGCTCGGGCCCAAGCACGAACGCGGCCGTGCCGAGCGCGTCGGCCAGCATTGCGGTCAGCGCGATGACCGTCACGCTGGCCACGCCGCTGGCGGAGCGGCCGCTCCGCGGCTCAACGATGTGGTGGCCCGGCTGGCCATCCGGCCGCGGCCGGTCGTAGTCGCCCGATGTGCAGACCGCCACGCCGCTCACAGCAACCTCGGTGAGGATAGCCTCCGGGATGCGCGGGTGCCGGATGCCGATGCGCCACGGCTCGCCGTCCGGGTTGTTCCCCGCGAGGTAGAGGTCGCCGCCTGCGTTAATCGCGAAGTTCGGGCAGCCTCGCAGTTCGTGCGCGGCGAGGTCGATGGCGAAGCCCTTCGCCACCGCGCCAAGGTCCAGCGTGAGCGGTCGGCGGAGCAGCACTGTCCGGGCAGAGGCATCGAGTACCACGTCGTCCAGTCCACCGGTGGCCGCTGCCTCCGAAACGGTGCGCTCGCCGGTGCGATAGTTCGTATCGAATCCCTGCGCTGCCAGCGTTCGCCCCACCGTGGGGTCGAACGCGCCGCCGCTCGCCCGGGCGACGGAGAGCGCAAATTCGATCGCCCGGTAGAGCAGCGGGTCGACGCGGACCTCAACCCCCGGTTGGCGGCAGAGTTGGCTCAGGTCGCTTTCGGGGTCGAAGCGGCTGCAGACCGCCTCGACGCGCGCGAACCAGCCGAAGGCGGCCTCGATTCGCGCCGCGACGTCATCTGGCGCCGGCTCGACCACCTCGATCGTGACGAGCGTGTCCATATAAACCGCGGTTCGCGCCTGGCTGACGGCCGGTAGTGATGGAGCAGATTCGCGAACTGCGGGCATCGTCAGACCGCCTGCTTCAGGGCGTTGGCGACGGCCATGTTGTAGGCGTTCGAGCTGTCGGTGGCGCCGCTGACGTGGTCCACGACCGCCTTCTGCGCAGCGAGCACCCTCCCGGGGAGCGAGCTGATCTTCGAGCACGGATAGCGCGTCATGCAGCTACTGACTTCTGCCGACGCGATCTTGCCGCTCTGCACAACGACGGTCACCTGGATATTGCCGTGGCGGCTCGTGCCGAGCCCGGAGTAGCTTCCATCGCGGTAGGCGGTGGCGGAGCCCGCCGCTGGCTTCGCCGGGGCGGGCGGAGCCGTGGGGGCCGGGGCCGAGCTTCTCTGGCCGCGCTGGGGCGTCAGCGTTGGGGGAGGAGTCGCAGTCGCGGCGGTGGTTTGCGAGGAAAGCGGTGCGGTCCCCGGTTCGCCCGTTTGCGTGCGCAGGTAGCCGACCGAGTAGACCGAGAGGATGGCCGCCGAACTCAGGCCGGCCAGGCTGTAGGTGATGCGGCCGGAGCGGCTCTTCCACGGGTTGGCCCGCGCCCGCCGCGGAGGCTGCGCTCGACCAGGACCGGGAGACCGTGGCTGGCTCACGATTACATCCCCTTCGCGGCGTGGAGCGCTGCCGGCCACGGGGG
>JBGOVF010000135.1:0-6575 GCA_041477975.1 Tepidiformaceae bacterium | reverse complement strand
TGGGATGGAGGCCCAGCGCCCCAAGATGCTGGAGCAAGGCATACGGGTGAATCGGGCTGGAGGCGATGCTGGCCAGGATCGCGAAGTCGTCGGTCACAGTCCCCAGCGTGGGGGAACGGAGTGGCGCGGCCAATCAGGGATTATCCCAATCTGGACTGTGGGAACTTCCCGAATGAGACGATTGATTTTGGATTGGGGATTTTGGAATTTGGATTGGCCTGCGTCTCCACGGGGAGCGAACCAGCGGCCCGGCGACGGGACTATTCCCGGATGGGAGCGTCGTGCACCCGAGCGTCACCCGGGCTTCGAGCGTGCCGCTGCGCCTGATGCAGTTTCGTCACTATCCGCACGCCCTTGAGTGGCCATCCGGTGAACAACCGGTGACACCCCGATTGGAACTTCGTAGGAACTCGTGCGGACGGTGAAAAAGCCATCGACATCGCGTGAACACGTGGTATCTATACGGGTGACGGCGGGGTGGAACACCGGTCCAGAGGAGTGAACAGATGGGTGCAGTGATGCGCGCAATGGTCATCGATAGCGATGAAATGCAGCGGGAATACGTGCGGGGCCGGATCGAGGTCTCGGGGCTCAAGGTCGATGCCGCAGTTGGGCACGGCCTTGCAGCCGCCGAACTGGCGAAGGACACGCGACCGGATGTGCTCTTCGTCTCCGTGGAGGAGCCTGTGATCCGCGGCCTCCACGCCATCGAATACCTCCGGTCCACCCTGCCCGACTCCACGATCGTAGCCTGCTCGAGTTCGTGGAACATGTCGCTCGAACGCCGGTTGCTCCAGGCCGGGGCAAACGACTTCCTCCACGGCAAGGTTTCGAAACACGAAATGGGCGCCGCCATCGACCGCGCAAAGTCTCGCTTTGCGCTGCTCCAGGCGCCCGAACCTGAGGAAACGCCGGAAGGCGCCGGCGGCCGCATTATTGCGGTCATCGGGCAGAAGGGCGGCATCGGCAAAACCACCACCAGCACGAATATCGCCGCCGCCATCGCTCGCGACGGCGACGCCTCCGTGCTCCTCATCGACCTCGACACTCGTTTCGGCGACGTGGCCGTGATGATGGACGTCAAGCCGGGCCTGAGCGTCTCCGAGGTGGCGCGCGACCCGGCCTACCTGGAACGCGATACCTTCCGCGCTGCGCTGATGCGCCATGAATCGGGCGTGTACGTGCTGCCCGCACCGCGTGACTATCGCAGCTGGCTCAACTGCTCGCCGGAACAGGTGCAGGTTATGGTGCAGTTCGCCACGACCATGTTCGACTACGTCGTCCTGGATACGCCCGGTACGTTCAACGACGTCGTCTCGGCGTCGATCGGCATTGCTCACAAAGTTGTGGTGGTTACGAGCACCGACTTGACGAGCCTGAAGAACAGCGCGTTGTTGATCGAGCATCTCCAGGTGCGGAACGTGCCGGAGAACGACGTGGTAGTGGCGCTCATTCACGGCCATACGCTTGGCGGCCCGGGACGCAAGGAAGTGGAGTACGTCATCGGCCGCAACGTGAGCCACGAGGTGCCGTACGACACGAACGTGCGGCGCGCCTCGCAGGTGGGCGTGCCCGCAGTCGTCTACCGGCCGAATTCGCCCGCCGCGGCGCAGTTCCTCGCGATTGCGGCGCACGTATCGGGGCTGCCATTGTTGCCGGCCGCCCAGCCAGGCATCCGGGACCGGTTCTTCGCCGCCTTCGGAAGCAGGGGCCCGCGCCAGCCGGTCGCGACCGGTGTAGCCATCGAAGCACAGCGCCGGGCCGCGAGTTAAGCGGGGCCGGCACATCCAGCCGCCTACGGGGGCGGCTGGATGTGCTCCACGCGCCCGCCCCGGTGGTATAGCCGCGGGAGCCGCGCCTGGAGCGAGGCCATCACGTCCCAGGGGATCGTCTCAGCCAGCGCGGCCACCTCGGCCGCACTGATGCGTTCCCCGCCCTGTTGGCCGATGAGCACAGCCTCGTCGCCTTCGCTGGCGCCGGGCATATCCGTGACATCCGCAAGGAACTGGTCCATGCAGACCCGGCCAACGATCGGGCACCTTCGCCCACGAACGAGCACTACTCCGCGGTTGCCCAGGTTCCGCCGCCAGCCATCGGCGTAGCCCACGGGCACGAGCGCGACCCGCGAGGGGCGCTCCGCCTTCCAGGTGAGGCCGTAGCTCACTCCCTCGCCCTCTTCCACGGCGGAAACGCGCGCCACGCGGGCTTTCAGCGAGAGGATGGGCGTGAGGGGCGGGCCGCCGGTGTTCGCGGGCAACACTCCGTGGAGGGCGAGGCCGATCCGCACACCCTGGTAGCGCAGCTCGGTCCGGCGCAGAGCCGTGGCCGAGTTGGCGGTGTGGCGGTACGGGATCCACGGCAACCGCTTGGTCGCCTCCAGGAACCGCTCGTGCTGTGCCTCGGCGAACGAATCATCGGGCTCGTCCGCGTTCGCCATGTGCGTCGTCAGGCCTTCGACCTCGAGTCCGGGCAGTGCGCGCAGCGCGTCTGCGAGCGCCACGGCGGCATCGAGTTCGAGACCGAAGCGGTGCAGGCCGGTATCAACCTTGATGTGCACGGTCGCGTTGCGGCCCGAGGCGGCCGCGGCCGCCGAAAGCGCCTGTCCGAGTTCCAGCGTGTCGCAGGTGAGCGTGATGCCGGCGTGCACCGCCGGCGCTGCATCCGCCGGGAATGCGTGACCGAGCACCAGGATGGGGCGCGTGACTCCGGCCCCGCGCAGGGCGAGCGCTTCGTGCGCCCAGACCACGGCAAAACGGTCGACTCCGGCCGCTTCCAGGGCGGGGGCGAGAATCGCGGCGCCGGCTCCGTAGGCGTTCGCCTTGACAACCGCGATCAATTCGACATCCGGCCCCATGGCGGCACGCAGCGAACGCACGTTGAACGCGGCAGCGTTGAGGTCGATTTCGATCCAGCTGTTGAGCGACGCAGTGGCTTCGGCGAGCGTGGCGAGCCTGGGAGCAGCATGGGTCATTCGAACCGGCCTTTCCCCGGCCTGCACTGGCGCTTTGCGCCCCGGCGGCCTGAAACCTAGCATCGGACGGGTGATGGGCGAACGCAAACCTGCTCCGCGGGGCGGGCTGTGCTGGGCGGCCATGTGCGCGGCCGTGCTGTTTATCGGGTGCTCGAGTAACGGCGCCGCCCGCCCGGGCGATACTCCCGTCACCCTTCCGACTGATGTCCCGGCCACCGCGACCAGCGCGGCAACTACGACTGCGACCGCGACCCCGGCGCAACCGCCGGGATCGGGATTCCTGGCTCCGGCTGCATCGTTGCTGCGCGATGGCCTGTTCGACGAAGCAGCGGCCGCCTACACCGCGCTGGCGATGGCCGCGCCGGATTCAACCACACGCGCAGAAGCGCTGACGGGCGTGGGTGTGGCCCGCTTCGAAGGTGGCAACAGCGCCGCCGCGATCGCCGTGCTTCGCGAGGCCGTGAAGGCTGCCCCGGCCGGGTCGAGCGCGCTCGAGCGGGCGTCATACTTCCTGGGCCTTCGACTCAACGAAGCTGAAAAGTTTCCCGAGGCCGCCGCGGCCCTGGCGCCGTTCGCGAGTGGCACGGGCGTGACGCCCCTGGGGCCGTACCTTCTAGGCGAATATGCACGCGCGCTCGCCGGATCGGGCGACCGGACTGCCTCGGCAGCGGCCTGGGACCGGCTTCTTGGGTTGACGGGCGTCACGACCACGCAGAAGTCGCAGGTCTACCACCAGCGCGCCGGTGCCGCGCGGGCGACCGGGGACAAAGCGGAGCTCGCTCGCTGGCTCGATGCGGCCATCGCCCTCGACGGGCTGGCCACCGACCGCTACGAACGCGCGCAGCTCGCCCGCGTTGCCGGCGATTGGGACACCTTCGCCGCCCAACTGCGAGCGATAGTCTCAAGTGGGAATACCAGCAGCCAGGCGGTCCAGGCCATCGGCGACCTCAAGGATGAGGGCTACGCGGTCGATCCGGGCCAGGAGGGCTTCATCTACTACCGCCGGGGCGCGTACGCGGAAGCGCGGCGGGTGCTGCTCCCGGCGATCGACGCCACGGGCATCTCGATAACAGAACATACGTTCCGTTTGTACTACCTGGCAGCAGCGTACGAAGACGGCGGCCAGCCAGCCGCGGCCGTCCGCTACTACGACGAAGCAGCCGCGACCGGGGCGAACTCCCCGTTCATCCACCGCGCAAAGTACTGGGCCGCGCGGGTGTCCGAGGGCCTGGGGAATGCGACGGGCGCTTCGGGCCGGTATCGGGCGCTGGTGCTCGATGGGCCATCCGGTGAGTTCAGCGGCGAGGCGGCGTTCCGGGCCGGGTACGCCCTCCTGGCGGCGGGCGACGCCCCCGGGGCGCTGGCCGCCTGGGCGGGATTAAGCGTCCCCGAGACCGCGCGGCTGGATTACTGGCGAGGGCGCGCCTACGAGAAGACCGGCGACCTGGCGGCGGCGAAGGCAGCCTACCAGTCGGCAGTGGCGGCCGGTCCACTCGACTTCCATGGCCAGGAAGCCGCACTCAAGCTCGATACCGCCAGGCCGCGGGACGTGAGTTACCGGCAGCGCAACCTTGGCGCCGGTGTGAACTGGGATGCGATCGCGACCTGGCTGGCCACCAGAGTGCCCGGGTCGCTGCCCGGACAGGCGAAGACGGCCGCGGGCGAACTGGCGGCACTCGGGTTGCGAAACCAGTCGGCGGACCTCGTGAACGGCGCCGCGGCGGGCGCCTCACCGTGGAGGCTGCTGGCGCTCGCCCACGAGGCGTACGACGCGGGGCTGCTGGACGTTGCCTCGCAACTCGGCGTACGCATTCGCACGGCAGCCGGCGTGAAGTCGGACGAGGCGCCGCCAGACCTCCTGCGCGTGGTCTATCCCGTTGGTTATGTCACCCAGATAGACTCTCAAGCGAAGCTGGCGGGCGTGGACTCTCTGTTCCTGGCGGCCCTGATACGGCAGGAAAGCCTCTGGGATCCCGCGGCGCTGTCGTTCGCGGACGCATACGGCCTTACGCAGGTGATTCCCGCGACCGGAGAGGGCATCGCCCGGGCACTGGGAGTGGACTTCAAGGTCGCGGACCTGTTCCGGCCGGCCGTGAGCATTCAATTCGGCGCCTACTACCTCGGCGGCGAACTGAAGCGCTTCGGCGACCCGCTCATCGCGCTGGCTGCCTACAACGCCGGACCGGCGAACGCCTCGCGCTGGCAGGCCGCGTGGACATCGGGCAGCGCGGCAGACCTCGTGGAGGCTATCGACATCGACCAGACCCAACATTATGTCGCACTCATCCTGGAGCACTACGCCCATTACGAACGAGCGTACGGCGATTGACGGAACTGGCTCGTAATTGGGGCGTGTGCTAATCTGACGATTCACGTTTCCAGACACAAGGAGAACGCGCCGTGGCTACGAAGCGCACTTATCAGCCCCACACCATCCCACGCCGGCGCGTGCACGGGTTCATGCAGCGAATGTCGACCCGTGCCGGTCGCCTGGTCTTGAAGACGCGCCGCGCTCGCGGCCGGAAGAAGCTCACAGTCGTTTAGCCGAGGAGGCAGCCCGTGAAGCGGGCCAACCGGCTCCGCAAAGGGGCCGAATTCGACCAGGTGTATGCGAAGGGGACCGTTTTGAACGGTCCCCTGTTTGTTTTGCGCTACAGGGCGAACGAGATCGGAGTGCCCCGCTGGGGGTTTGCCGTGGGCAAGCGGCTTTCGAAGCGAGCTGTCGAGCGAAATCGCACCAAACGGAGATTGCGCGAGTCCGCGGACGCTCTCGAACTGAGTCTCGGCGTCGACATCATCCTCACGGCCAAACAACCCGCGATGGATGCGAAACAGCGAGAACTGGCCGCTGCTCTCCTGGAACGAGCGAGCCGCATCGACACTGCAGCCGGAAGTGCACCGTGAAGTGGGTGCTGTTGCGACTCATCGAAGGCTACCAGGCGACGTTTTCGCGGGTTCTTCCCGCATCGTGCCGCTACGAACCATCGTGCTCGCGCTACGCACACGAGGCGGTGGAGCGTCACGGCGCGCTACGGGGCGGCTGGCTGGCCGTGAAGCGGCTTGCGCGGTGCCGCCCGGGCGGCGGGAGAGGCTTCGATCCCGTCCCCTGAGCGCGGCCGCGGATGTTTCACGTGAAACACGGGGCGCTGGCCCGAGTCTCGGATGTAACTCGCTAACATCGGTCTTGGCGCTGTGCGCGACAATGTGAGCCCCGCGCGGTACGCCGACACGGGTGGTCTCGCCTACACGGCCCGCCACGGGGTGTGAGAAATGATCTGCCGTGCCTGACGTACAGCCCGGCCAGGATGTTTCACGTGAAACATCCTGGCCGGGGAGGTCCCGCTCGCACCCGGTGAGGCCTCACAACCAACGGCAAACGCGCTGCGTGTTCCATGGATCCGGCCGGTGTTTCACGTGAAACACCGGCTAGCAGCACATATGTTCTCCGTTTCACGTGAAACGGCTCTCAAACCTATCCCGTACCCGCACCGCTGATACGATGACTCGGTGAAAATACCCCGCCTCCTCGCGGCGGCGCCACTGCTCGTGCTCATCGCGCTCCTCGCTTCGGCCTGCGTCCGTATCGAAAACCCCCAGGGCTGGG
>JBGOVF010000075.1:0-8517 GCA_041477975.1 Tepidiformaceae bacterium | reverse complement strand
TTCGCGGACGGTGCGCGGGCGAACGAAGCAGCGGTCGGGCGAGCTGGACTCGGCGGCGGCGGCGATCGTGCTGCAGGCGGTGCTCGATTCGCGGCGGGCGAAGGCCCCGCTGTGAGCTGGTTGCCCGGGAAGCTGGGGATCGTGGCAACGGCCGCGGTGGTGCTGGTTGTCCTCGCAGCGAGCTATCTGGTGGCACGCACTCCCGACGAGCTGCTGGGGGGCCAGATCGTGGCGGTGCCGACGGCGCCGAGCAGCAGCGCAGCGGTGCCGTACACGCTGAAAAGCGGGGCAAGCGCGAAGCAGGTGGGCGCCGAACTGGAGGGCCTCGGGATCATCCCGTCGGCGGGACAATTCGAGCTGCTGGTCACGCTCATGGGGGTGCAGGACAAGCTGAGCGCGGGTGACTACCTGCTGGGGCGAGACTCCTCGGCGTTGAAGGTGGTGAACCAGATCACGGTCAAGGCTGCCGTGCCCGTGCTGAAAGTGACGTTCCCAGAGGGGATCCGGATCGAGGAGATGGCGACGATCGCTGAGAAAGCCGGGTTCGGGACGCAACAGCAGTTCCTCGAAGCCGCGGCCACGGCAACGCTCCCGCCGGACCTTGCGGCGACGAAGCCGGAGGGCCAGGGGATGCAGGGCTACCTCTTCCCCGATACGTACATCCTGCCGGTGGGTTCGACGGCGGCCGACCTGGTAAGGCTGATGGTCGCGACGCTGGACAAGCGTTTCACGCCAGAGTTGCGCGCGGCGGCGCTCGCGCACGGCTTGAATCCGCACCAGACGCTGACTATGGCTGCGATCGTGGAGCGGGAGGCCGCGCTCGCCCAGGAACGTCCGCTCATCGCCGCAGTGTTCTACAACCGGCTCGATGCTGGCGACAAGTTGGGGGCCGACCCCACCACGCAGTTCGCGGCGACGATCAACAACCCTGCAGGCGTGGCGAAGTTCGGTTGGTGGAAGAAAGAGCTTTCGATCGACGACCTCGAAAGCCGGTCGCCGTACAACACGCGGCTGGCGTTCGGATTGCCGCCGGGGCCAATTACCAACCCCGGGCTTGCCTCGATCGAGGCTGTGGCGAACCCTGAGAAGACGGACTATTACTACTTTGTTGCCGACGCGAAGAAGGGCGACGGCTCGCACGTATTCGCGGTCACGCTGGCGGACCACGAGCGCAACGTCGCGCGGGTAGGCGCTCCGTGACGCGACGTGCAGGGATCATCGGGCATCCGGTTGCGCACTCGCTTTCGCCGGCTTTCCAACGGGCGGCCTTCGAACACTGCGGACTGGATATCAGCTACACCCTCTGGGATACGGCGCCGAGCGACCTGGCGAAACGGCTGGAGGTTATCCGGGACCCGATCTACGTCGGCGGGAACGTGACCATCCCGCACAAGGAAGCGGTCATTCCGCTGCTGGACGAGCTCGGCGACCGGAGCGTGCGGGTCGGCGCGGTGAACACGATCGTCAACCGATCCGGGCGGCTGTTCGGGTTCAACACGGACGGGCAGGGGTTCGTGTCGGCCCTGCGAAACGAAGCCGGCTTCGAACCGGCGGGAGCATCGGTGCTGCTCCTCGGAGCAGGCGGCGCCGCGCGGGGGATCGCGTTTGCGCTTGCGGAGGCGCGGGCGGGGCGCGTGGCTATCGCGAACCGGTCGCCGGGCCGCGCCGAGCGGCTGGCGGAGGACGTGAGCCAGGGGAGCCCGGCCGAAGTCAGCGCGGTCGCGTGGGCTGGGGGCCTCGGTGAGTACGATTGCATCGTGAATTGCACGTCGGTGGGGATGCACGGAGGCGGCGCGGCGGAGCAAGCGCCAATCCCGCTGGAAGGTGCGAAGCCCGGGGCGCTGGTCGTCGATATCGTGTACGTGCCCGAGGAGACGCCGCTGCTCGCCGGGGCGCGATCGGCGGGGCACCCGGTCCTCGGCGGCCTGCCAATGCTGATCTACCAGGGCGCGCTGGCGTTCGAACTCTGGACCGGAGTGGACGCGCCGATCGAAGTCATGTTCGCCGCCGCCCGGAAAGAACTGGCGGAGCGGGAAGCGCGGGCGATGCGCCCATGATTATCGTCGGCAGCGTGGTGGTGCTTGCGATCTTCCTGTTCGTGGGCTGGGCCGTTTCGAGCGAGATGTTCCAACACCGGGCGTGGCGGCGGAGGGTTGAAGCGGGCGACGTGGACATCGTGGGCGCGTTGATCGAGGAGGCGCTTTCGACGTGGCGGCGCGCACGTCCTCCCCAGGGGGTGCCCGCGAACCTCTGGGCCGGCGTGCAGGCGGCGCAACTGGTGGCCGTCACCGAGGATGGAGCGACGCTTTCGACAGCGGCGGAGGGGGAGTTTCGATCGGAGGATGGCCGGCGCGTGCAGGTGTCGTCGGCGCTCGATGAAGCCATCGCGCTGGCGGCCAGGCTGCTCGACATGATGCTGTACGATGTCCCCAACCTGCGGCTCGGATCCGTCCGGGTCGATGTCTATTCGACGTTCACCGGAGCCGATGGCACGCCCGTGCAACAGCCGATTCTGACCACGACCGCCGAGCGCGCGGTCGCCGACGACCTGACCTGGGAAGCACTCACGCGTGCCGAGGTGCTTGGGCGGTTCGAGACCGTGTGCGAGCGCGGGCCTTCGGGACAGGGGCAGGCGATTGTGCTGCCGGCGGTAGTTGGTAGCCCGCCCCGCGAGACGGAAGAGGCGGCCGCCGAGTTCGCGGCCAGAGAAGCGGAGGGGCGGCCGTGATGGAGAAGCGCGCCCTCACCCCCCGACCCCCTCTCCCGCGTCGGGCGAGGGGGAGTTTTGCTGCCTCCCGGAGGTTGCTCAATGGGTAGCTTCCGGATGCTTACGGCGGGGGAGAGCCATGGGAAGGGCCTGACGATGATCGTCGAGGGGCTTCCGAGTGGGTTGCCGTTGTCGGAGGCTGACATCGAGCCGGACCTTGTGCGGCGGCAGGGCGGGTACGGCCGCGGCGGGCGGATGAAGATCGAGAAGGACCACGCGGAGATCATGGCCGGCGTGCGCCACGGGTTCACGCTGGGTTCGCCGGTGGCGCTCTGGATCCAGAACCGCGACTGGGTGAACTGGACCGAGAAGATGGCGATCGAGCCGGTGGAGACGGAGATCGAGCGCGTCACGAGGATGCGCCCGGGCCACGCAGATCTGCCGGGCGCGATCAAGTACGGATTCGACGATGTGAGGAACGTGTTGGAGCGGGCCAGCGCGCGAGAGACCGCGGCGCGGGTCGGCGTCGGGGCGGTGGCGAAGCGGCTGCTGGGCGAGTTTGGCGTGACGTTCCACAGCCACACGCTGGCGATCGGAGGCGTGCGGTCGGACCCTGTCGAGCCGATCGATTGGGAAAAGGTGGAGGCGGACCCGGTGCGGTCGGCTGATGCGGCTGCGGGTGAGGGGATGGTCGCGGCGATCAATGCGGCCAAGCCGGACGGCGACACGGTTGGTGGCGAGCTGGAGGTCCGAGTCGGCGGCGTGCCGGTAGGGCTCGGGAGTCACGTTCACTGGGACCGGAAGCTGGATGGTCGGATCGCCCAGGCTATCTGCAGCATCAACGCGTTCAAGGGCGTGGGGTTCGGGCTCGGGTTCGACAGCACCGGCATGCGGGGTTCGCAGGTGCATGATGTAATCCTGCCCATCGACCAGTGGCGCGGGCAGCCCTGGCGCCACGCGACGAACCGTCATGGCGGGATTGAAGGTGGGACGAGCACCGGGGAGGAGATCATCGTGCGAGCCGCCGTGAAGCCAATCCCAACGCTCGCGCACCCGCTGCCATCGGTGGACCTGGATACGGGCGAGGAGGTGCTCGCCCACTACGAGCGCAGCGACGTGTGCGTGGTGCCGGCGGCGGGTGTCGTCGCGGAGGCGATGGTGGCGATCGTGCTCGCGGATGCGTGGCTGGAGAAGTTCGGCGGCGACACGCTGAATGAGACGCGGGCGAACTACGAGCACTACCTGACGACCATCGGGCCGCGCGCCCGCCGGGACTGATGGTCCCGCACAGGATCTTCCTCATTGGGCTTTCGGGCGCCGGGAAATCGACGGCCGGGCGGATGCTCGCGAAGCGGCTGGGGTGGGAGTTCGCCGATTCGGACGAACTGATCGCGGGGCGGGAGGGCAGGTCGATACCGGACATCTTCGAGCGAGACGGAGAAGAGAACTTCAGGGCGATCGAAGTTTCGGTGCTAGCGAAGTTTGCGGAGCACGAACCGATCGTCGTATCGACGGGTGGCGGGGCGCCCACCACGCCGGACGGGCGAAGGGTGTTGGGAGCCGGGTTCGTGGTGTGGCTGCGCGTTTCTTCGGAGGAAGCCGCACAGCGGCTCGAAGCGAATACGAACACCGAGAAGCGGCCGCTGCTGGCAGGCGATCTTCGCGCGCGACTGGAGTCGCTGCACCAGGCGCGGCTGGCGCTCTACCAGGGTGCAGACGCGGCGGTGGACGTCGATGATCTGACGCCGGAGCAGGTTGCGGGCGAAGTGGCCGCACTCTGGGAGGAGTGGCGGCACGATCCCCCCGGAGGTGGCGAGCGATTCTACGGTGGGGCGCAGGATTCGCCGGCGACGCTTCCTTCAGCACACAGCCGCGGGGAGCTGGTCCCGGCTGCGATCGTGCGGACGCCGCTAAGCTCGTACCCGGTCATCGTCCAGGATGGGGCGCTTTCGCAACTGGGCTCGGCGTGCCGGGAGGCCGGCCTCAAGGGGCGGGCGTTCGTCCTGACAGATGACAACGTGCGCCCGCTTTACGGGGAGCGAGCGGTCTCAGCATTAAGCGCCAGCGGCTATGCGACCGATGTGATGGCCATTCCCGGGGGCGAAGAACACAAGAACCTCGGCACCGTGGCGGGAGTCTACGACTGGCTGATCGAGCAGCGCGTCGAGCGCTCGGACTTCATGGTCTGCATTGGCGGTGGCGTGGTGACGGACCTGGGGGGTTTCGCGGCGGCGACCTGCCTGCGGGGGATCGAGTTCGTCCACGTCCCGACGTCGCTCCTGGGCATGGCGGATGCGGCGGTGGGCGGGAAGACGGGCGTAGACCACCCAAAGGGGAAGAACCTGATCGGGGCCTTCGCGCAGCCGCGGCTGGTGCTGATGGACCCGGAGGTGCTAAAGACGCTGCCGGAGCGGCACCTGCGCAACGGCTGGGCGGAATTGCTGAAGCATGCCCTCATCCTGGACGAGGGGCTGATGCGGGACCTCGAGGCGGCGCTGGAGCAGGGCGTGCCGATGATGTCGGCGGAGCTGATCGCACGGAGCGTGGCGATTAAGGCGGAGGTGGTCTCGGATGACGAACGCGAGCACGGGCGGCGGACGCTGCTGAACTACGGCCACACGCTGGGACACGCAATCGAGGCTGTGACCGGTTATTCGACGTATCTGCACGGCGAGGCGATCGCCGTTGGGATGCGGGCGGCGGGGCTGATCAGTGTGGAGTTGGGGCTGCTGTCCGAGGACGAGTTGAACCGGCAGCAGCGGCTGCTGACCGCGTTCGGGCTGCCTGACAGGGCGCCAAGATTGGAAGTAGAGGCCATACTGGCGGCGACGCAGCAGGACAAGAAGGTTCGCGATGGCAGCATTCGTTGGGTGCTGTTGGAGGGGATCGGCAACGCGGTGACGCGCGATGGGGTGCCGGCGGAGGTGGTGCGGCGGGCCGCTGAGGCGGTGCTGGCGTGATAGAATTGAGTGTATGGGCGCTGTACACGCGGAAATCGAGCTCGTCAACTACGCCGACCAGATTCGCGTGGAAGATGGGACGCGGGCAGCGGAGAACGTTCGCCGTAAGACGGTCAGGGCGCTCGCCGACTCTGGAGCTACCGTCCTCGTGATTCCGGAATCTCTGCGAGAAGAGCTCGGGCTTGGGACCATCGGCAAACGGCTTGTCGGGATAGCCGACGGCTCAGTCAGGGAGTGCGATCTCGTGGGGCCGGTCGAGGTGCGATTCGAGGGCCGAAACACGGTCGGAAACGCCGTGGCGATGCCGGAAGTGCAGGAGATTCTGCTCGGCTCGGTGCAGATGGAAGAGATGGACCTTGTCATCGACCCGTTGGCCCAGCGGCTCATCGCGAATCCAGCCAGTCCGGATCGCGCTCGGCTGATGGCGGTTGGGGCGAGGCTGTACGGCTCTCCGCCAGCGAACGGCTGACGAGCGCGAGGCCGGGCGGCGGAGAGCACCGCTGTCATCATGGTATGATGACGGCGTGAGGACGATCATTGACATTCCGGAGGACGAGTTGGCGCGGCTGGCGGAACTGTGCCGCGAGGAAGGGATCTCGCGCGCCGAGGCAGTTCGGATGGCTGTGCGGTTACTCCTTGCGCAGAAACGCACGCGCGAGGAGGAGTTTGAGCGGGCACTGGCGGCCGCATTCGGCAGCTGGAAGGGCCACGGCATCGATGGTGTCGAGTTTCAACGGCAGATGCGCGCCGAATGGGATCGTGAGTAGCGGGTGAACCTCGTTTTCGACAGCAACGTCATCATCGACGCACTCAACGGTTATTCAGAAGCAGCTGAGGAAATCCGAAACGCCACCAACCGTTCAACAAGCATCGTTTGCTGGATCGAGGTCCTCGTGGGCTGTCCGACAGCCGAAGCAGAGCGAGTGGCACGAAATCTCCTGGGCCGCTTCGAGGTGTTCCCCGTCAGCCCGTCCATCGCCGAAGAGGCGGTGGCTATCCGGCGGGCGAGTCGTTTGAAGCTACCGGATGCGATCGTGCTCGCCACCGCTCGCCTAACCGGCGTGCAGCTTTCGACGCGGAACACGAAGGACTTTTCAGAGGCCGACCCGACGATCCGCGTGCCGTACCGGCTGTGACAGGGCGTCCGTTCTCGTTCGCGCGGGACGGCGGGTCCGATAACCCGACCGGGCCGCGGACGGGGGTGGTGAGGACGGCGCGGGGCAGCATTTCGACGCCGGCGTTCATGCCGGTGGGGACGCTGGCGACCGTGAAGTCGCTGTTGCCAGAGGAGGTGGCGGCGACGAAGGCGCAGATGCTGCTGGTGAACGCGTACCACCTCTACCTGCGCCCCGGACACGAACTCGTGGCGCGGATGGGCGGGGTGCACCGGTTCATGGATTGGAGCGGGCCGATCCTTTCGGATAGCGGCGGGTTCCAGGTGTTCAGCCTGGCGCGGCTGGGGAAGGTGGATGATGCGGGGGTGCGGTTCCGATCGCACATCGATGGGTCGGAGCACTTCTACACGCCGGAGCTGGCGATGGAGGTGCAGCGGGCGCTGGACGTGGATATCGCGATGCCGCTGGACCAGGTGCTGCCGGGGGAATCAGGGTTGGCGCCGGCGAAGGACGCGGCAGAGCGGACGCTGCGCTGGTATGAGCGCTGCCGGGAGGCTGCTGGTGAGACGACGACGTTTGCGATAGTGCAGGGCGGGGTACACGAGGAGTTGCGGCGCTGGCACGCGCGGGAGCTGGCGCAACTGGGTGCGCCCGGCTACAGCATCGGCGGGCTTTCGGTGGGCGAATCGAAGGAGCAGATGTGGCGAATGACGGAGGTGGTGACGGCGGAACTGCCGGTCGACGCCCCCCGCTACCTGATGGGTGTTGGCAGCCCGGAAGACCTGGTAAACGCGGTGGGCCGGGGCGTGGACATGTTCGATTGTGTGTTGCCGACGCGGCTGGGGAGGAACGGATCCCTGTTCACGGACGAGGGGCGGGTGAACGTGAAGAACGCGCGCTACCGGGAGGCGGAAGGGCCCGTGGACGCCGGATGCGACTGCACCATGTGCTCGCGGTTCAGCATGGCGTACGTGCATCACCTGTTCCGAAACGAGGAGCTGTTGGGGTACCGGCTGGCGAGCATGCACAACATTCGCTACCTGGTGCGGCTGACGGAGCGGATGCGGGGCGCGATCGGCGAGGGGCGGTTTCGGGAGTTTGCGGGGGAGTTCCTGGGGAGGTACCGGGCGGTGGACGAAGAGGTGCGGGCGGACCAGAAGGCGAAATGGCTGAAGCAATCGGGGTTCGAGAGGTAGGCGGGAGGCGTGAGAGACGAGGGCGGAGGGCCGAATCTTCACGAACGAGCTGAGCGTGGGGTGGTATCTACCGGGCGGTGGTTGTACGGTCGATATGGATTGAGCGGACGGGCTGCGACGGTGCGGCCGGAAGCCCCGACTGAATCTGGGCGAGATTGACAGGGAAGCTGGCGGAAGCTACTCTTCTCGTTCGGGCCTTGAAAAGAGGCCTGCGCACTTTAACAACTGGATAGCGGACGAATAGAGAACGTCTGGGAACCCGTTAACAACGGACTTAGGCTGGTTTAGGCCAGTTTGGGAAGTTTTTTCGGAGAGTTTGATCCTGGCTCAGGACAAACGCTGGCGGAATGTATTAGGCATGCAAGTCGCACGAGCCTTCGGGCTAGTGGCGGACGGGTGAGTAACACGTGGGTAACCTGCCTCGTAGTGGGGAATAACTCGCCGAAAGGCGAGCTAATACCGCATAACACCCCTGGTGAGATTCCGGGTGGTAAAAGCTCCGGCGCTATGAGAGGGGCCCGCGGCCGATTAGCTTGTTG
>JBGOVF010000011.1:0-14825 GCA_041477975.1 Tepidiformaceae bacterium | reverse complement strand
GCCGCGTTCATTACTTTCCGGTGGCGCCTTTTGCCCCCCGCGGATGGCGCTGGTAGGCTCGCGCGGCTAGGGGGCCCATGGGAAGCTTTGGCACAGTCTTGCGGATGGTGGTGCGGCGGAGCATTGCGAACCGCCGGCTTCTCGCGACTGTCATCGTCGGAGTGATCATGTCGGCCGCGCTCATGTCGAGCGTCGTCATGTATTCGGATGCCATCCGCGACCTCGGTCTGCAGCACGCGCTCCGCACGACCGACCCGCTGAAGCTCGACATTCGCGTCCTCTGGTCAGCCCGGCCGGGACTGGCGGATTACCAGCGGGCGAAGCAGAAGTCCGGAGACGTGCTTGACGCCCAAACCGGCGGCGTGGTCCGGGAGACTATCCACTATGGCCGGTCCGCTACGTTCTACCTGACTCCGCCCGGCGGCACGGTCCCGAAGGAGGAGTCGCGCCCGCGGGCGCACTTCCAGTTCGCCGACCGCCTGGACGAACACACAACGGTCGTCGATGGGAAGCGGCCCGCCACCGGCGCGCCGGCGGCGCCTGGCGCGCCGCCCACGGTGGAGGTCGCAATCGGGAAGGCGGCCGCAGACCAGCTGGGGGTCAAGCTCGGCGATACCTTTGACGTTCACCCGTTCTGGAAACCTGATGTCGAAGCGGTACACCTCGTTCTGGTTGGCATCATCGAGGCGAAGGACCCCACCGAGGAGTACTGGTTCGGCAAGACGGACCGGTTTTCACTGGAGACAAGCGGGTGGTCGACATATCCCTTCTTCGTCTCGGAAGACACGGTCACGCGGACCCTCGGTGGATATCTGCCCGATATGGACAGCTCGTTCGAAACGTACTCGCTGGTGGACACGGACCGGATTAACAGCCGAAACGCGCGGTCAATTGAGACCAACGTCGGCAACCTCGCCGTGACGATGAAGGAAGCGGTCGCGGGATCGCAGGTTGAGACTACGCTGCCCTCCATCCTCAGTTCCTACCGAACGAAGCTGTTCTTTACGCGCCTTCCGCTCTTCGCGTTGATGCTGCAGATCGTCGGCATCGCGCTCTATTACCTGGTGATGGTCGCCACGATGCTCGTGGAACGGCAGCAGGGCGAGGTGGCGCTGCTCCGCAGCCGGGGCGCGAGCGTCTGGCAGATTATGGCGATCTACCTCATCGAGGGGGTCATCCTTTGCGGCTTTGCGGCGGTGCTTGGACCGCTCCTGGCCAGGGGCGGTATCGCCGTCCTCGGGCTCACGCCGCCATTCAAGAACCTGAGCGATGGCGACCTGCTCCAAGCTCCCATCTCTCGCGGTGCGCTCGCCCTGGCGGCGGGTGGCGCGCTGCTTGCCCTGGCGGCGATCCTCTGGCCGGCCTGGCGCGCGTCGCGGCACAGCATGATCGACTACAAGCACGGCCTCGCCCGGCCGAATCAACAGCCGCTGTTCCTTCGTTACTACCTGGATCTTGGCCTGGTGGCGATGGGCGCGTTTCTCTTCTACCAGCTACGTGAGCGCGGCTCGCTGGTCACCGACAAGCTGTTCGGTGACCTTTCGGCCGACCCGTTGCTGCTGCTCTCGCCCACCCTGTTCATGCTCATGGTGGCGCTGGTCTTCCTGCGGCTCTTCCCGCTGGGCCTGCGCCTCGCGGCCTGGCTCGCGCGCGGGCTAAGCGGCCCGACGATCGCCCTGGGCCTCTCGCGGATGACGCGGGCGCCGTTGCACTACAGCCGCCTGATCCTGCTGCTCCTGCTGGCGACCGCGGTGGGCATGTTTGCCGCCGGCTACCGGGCGACGCTGGAGAGGGGCTACGACGACCGCGCCGGGTTCATCGCGGGCGCCCCGTCTCGGCTCGAAGCGGTCCGCCTCCCGCTGAACCAGCCCAATCCCGTGTTCTCCAGCCAGGTGTCCAATGCCACCGGCGCCAGCGACATCAGCGTCGTTAGCCGCCAGAACGGCTCCTACAACCTCGCGCAGTTCAGGTCGCAGACCGTCACCGTCCTCGGGGTGACCTCGAATTTCGACGAGGTAGCGTTCTGGCGAGACGACTTCGCGTCCAGCTCCTTCAAGAGCCTTCTCAGCCACCTTCCAGTCGAGCTGCCGCCACCGGATACTGCCACCGTGCCGGGCGGGTTCCGCTACCTCGGGCTCTGGGCGCAATTCCCGCTGACTTCGCAGAGCGCCCAGCCGGGGATCCGGCTGCAGGACGCCGACGGCATCTATTGGGAGTACCGCCTTGTCACCGATGGGCCTCCGCAGCCGGCTGGGACCTGGCAGTTCTTCTACGCGGACCTGTCGCGGCCTGCGAACACGCGTTTCGGAGGCGGGCCAGCGTATTCAGCATCGACCCCGAAGAAGCTCGACTCTGTCTTCGTCCGGATCACTGGCAACCCGCCGATGATCGCCGAGCGTGTGACGGTGCTGGTTGACGACGTGCAGGTCTCGGCGGCGCAAAGCATTCCGCAAGGGATCGGGCGAACGGGCTTCGCCGACGGCACGATGGTGGAGGACTTCAACAACTTCAGTCGCTACGAGCTCGTAACGGGCGCCGGTATCGGCGACCCCGGCGCGATCAGCCCCGTGCCCGGCGGCGGGCGGGAAGGTGGCCAGGCGGCTCGGCTCTCCTTCAGCCGTGATCGCTCCACCCCGAGCATTCTTGGCTGGCGCGTGAAGCACGCCGCCGGCCCGCTCCCCGTGCTCGCTCAGCAGAAGTTCCTGGATGCCGCTGGCAAACACACCGGCGATGTCATCACGGTCTACGTGAACCGCCAGTACGTGAAGGCGAAAATTGTCGGCAGCTTCGACCTCTTTCCAGCCCACGATCCATCCCGCACCGACCTGCTGCTGGTGGCGGACCTCGCGAGCTTGCAAGAGATCGCGACGCGCGTGCCGTCGATCTCGGACGGCGTGTTCGCGAACGAAGCCTGGATGAGTGACACGACGCCTGGAACGATGGCGAAGGCAAACCTTGCGACGAAGGGCGTGCAGGCCGACACCATGACGACCCGCGTCGATGTGCGCGCAGCCCAGAACGCCGACCCGCTGGTCGCTGCGAGCTGGGAAGGCATTCTCTTCCTCTCGTTCGGCGCGGTCCTTGCCCTGACGGCGCTCGGTTTCGCTGTCTACGCCCACGTCGCGGCGCAGACGCGTTCGCTGGAGTTCGCGATCCTCCGTACGATGGGTTATTCGAACCGGCAAGTGCTGTCCCTGGTGACGTTCGAGCAACTCTTCGTCATCGTGGCCGGGGTTGCGGTGGGAACGTTCCTCGGCTTCCCGCTTGGGCGGCTGATGATCGGCTATCTCGGCGTGACCGAAACCGGGGGCGACCCGGTACCACCGCTGCTCGCCCAGGTCAGTTGGACCACCGTCTTTACCGTCTATGGTTTGCTGGCCATTGTGTTCATCGGCACAATCGTCTCTCTGGCGGCCGTTTACTCGCGGCTCGCCGTCCACCGGGCTTTGCGGATTGGAGAGTTGTGATGGCCAGTGTCGACCACCTGGGCGAGGTGGGGACCGACGATCTCTACATCCGCTGCGAAGATGTCTTCAAGATCTACAAGACCTCCAATCTCGAGGTCGTGGCGCTACGGGGCCTCGATCTCAAGGTGCGCCGCGGTGAATTCATGGCAATCGTCGGCGCCTCGGGCTCGGGGAAGAGCACCCTGCTCAACATCCTCGCGGGCCTCGATGCCCCAAGCGCCGGGCGTGCGTTTGTTGGTGGCGATGACCTCCTTGCAATGTCAGGCGCGGACATGGTGCGCTACCGCAGGAAGAGCGTCGGGTTTGTCTGGCAGCAGACCGGGCGCAACCTTGTCCCGTACCTCGACGCGCTCCAGAACGTCGAAGTGCCGATGGTGCTGGACGGCATGCCGGCCGATCAAGCTCGCCGCCGGGCGAAGGACCTTCTCGACGCTGTCTTGCTCGGCCACCGGCTGCATCACAAACCGGAGATGCTTTCCGGCGGCGAACAACAGCGCGTGTCCATCGCCGTCGCGCTGGCAAACAACCCGCCGCTGCTCCTCGCCGACGAACCAACCGGTGAACTGGACTCGGTTGGCGCGGACGTCGTTTACGACATCTTCCGCAACCTCAACCGGGACTTCGGGGTGACGATCGTCATCGTTACGCACGACCCGGACATCGCCGCTCGTGTCGACCGGGTCGTCGCGATCCGTGATGGTCGCACGAGTACTGAGATATACCGTCGCGTCCGTTTCGACGGGACGAACACCGAGATCGTCCACGACGAGTACGTGCTCGTCGACGGTGCGGGCCGCCTTCAAATCCCTCGCGAGTTTCTTGAAAACCTCCACATACACGAACGCGCGAAAATCTTGATGGGGGAGGGCCGCGTCGAAGTGTTTCCGGATGTGCAACCGAGAGTTCGGGGGCCGAAGCGCTGATGGCCGGAGCCGGGATCGAAGTCGTTGGCGTTTCACGCCGCTTTAAGCTGGGATCGGAAGATGTCTGGGCGGTCCGCGATGTCAGTGTGACCATCGCTCCGAACGAGTTCGTGGCGTTCGTCGGCCGTTCCGGCTCGGGTAAGACGACGCTGCTCAACCTCATCGCCGGCCTCGATCGCCCAACCGAGGGTGCGGTAAGCATCGACGGCGAGCGCGTCGACACGATGAACGACCGCGCCTTGGACCAGCTTCGGCGGAAGAAGCTCGGGTTTATCTTCCAGTCGTTCGGGCTGTTGCCGCTGCTTTCCGCCAAGGAGAACGTGGAGTTGCCTCTCCGGATTTCTAACTACCGCGCAGGCGACCGGGCCAAGCGCGTGAAGCGCGTGCTGGACATGGTCGGTCTTGGCAAGCGCGCCGAGCATCGCCCCTACGAGCTCTCCGGCGGCGAACAACAGCGGGTCGCAATAGCGCGGGCGCTCGCATCCGAACCTACGCTTATCCTGGCGGACGAACCGACCGGCGAGCTCGACTCATCCACTGCGACTGCGATCTTTACCCTCCTCCGCGACCTTGCGCGGGCGGAAGGGATCACGATCGTGACCTGCACGCACGACCGGCTGGTGATGGAGATGGCCGGGCGCATAGAGGAGCTGGCGGACGGGCACCTGGTCACCGGCCAGAACCGCGAAGTTTGGCGGCACGTCCAGCAGCGCGAGCGCAGCCCGTTCGCAGCACTTCCACCAGCCGAAGGCCTGGGCGGAGACGAAGCGCCGGCACAGCCGCTCTCGTCTCTGATTGGCGCCGATATGCGATCGTTCGCGACCGGCTCACTGCGCGAGGAGCCGACGGTCGCCCCGGCCGATCCGATTGCGGAAAAGGAGCCCGAATCGCCCGACGAAGCCGCGCGCTGGGCGCGCCCGGACCGTTGACCCGGGGCTGGTTGTTGCGAGGCGGCGTAAGCGTGCCTAGGCTTCGCCTTCGGCGCGCCTCCTGGGCTCGCCGAACGGAGGCTGTGTGAAATTCGGGCTGCATATCGGCCAACAAAACCTGTCCATCGACGAACTTCGGCGAACCTGGCGCTGGGCGGACACCGCGGGATTCGATTGGGTTGATGTCTGGGACCACTTCTACGAAGCGCCGCCCGTAGACGGAAACGGCAGCTGCTTCGAAGCCACGACCTGCATGGCGGCGATGGCCTGCGAGACGCAAAACGTGCGCATCGGCGTGCTTGTCCTCGGGATGAACTACCGCCATCCGGCGATTCTCGCCAACGCGCTCTGCACCATCGACCAGCTCAGCGGCGGCCGGCTCGAGATCGGCCTGGGCGCTGGCTGGCACGAGCCCGAGTACCGCGCCTATGGCATCCCCTTCGAACGCATCGGCAAACGCATGGACATGTTGGAGGAGGGCGTCCAGGTGGTTCGGATGCTCACCACCCAGGACCGGTCGGACTTCGAGGGCAAGTACTTCACCCTCGCGAACGCCGCCTGTAACCCGAAGCCAATCCAGGCCCGGCCGCGGATCTGGGTGGGCGGGAACGGCGAGACGCGCACGTTGCGGATCGCCGCGCGGCACGCTGATGGCTGGAACACGCCCTATCCGGCCCCATCGGAGTTCCAGCGCCTTTCCGGCGTGCTCGACCGCTGGTGCGAGGTGGAAGGCCGCGACCCGGCCACGATCGAACGCACCGTGAACTTGAGCTTCCACATGGCCGCCTCGCCGGCAGACGCAGCAAAGGCCGAAGACGAGTTCCGCCGGACCTGGGGCCCCGCCAGCGACGTTATGCGCGGCCGTGGCGTGGTGGTTGGACTGCCGGACCAGGCGATCGACCTGGTCGGACGCCTCGGCGATGCGGGCGCCGCGCGAGTGAACATCGCCCTCCGGCCGCCGATCGATTGGGATGCGCTCCAGGCCTGGGCGAACCAGGTGATCCCGGCTTTCAGCGCGTAGGCGAGCGCCGCGCTCCGAGCGGGCCGGCGTCGTACGATGGTTGGGTGACAGACGGGCGCAAGCGCATCGCGGTCCTTGGCTCCACCGGTTCGGTGGGCCGCCAGGCGCTCGATGTGATTCGCCAGCTTCCAGACCGTTTCGAGGTTGTTGCCCTTGCCGCCGGACGCAACACGGCGGAACTGAGCCGCCAGATCCGCGAGTTTCAGCCTCGATACGCGTGGGCGGAGATGCATGACCCGCAGATCGATGACGCCCTGGCCGGCGGCGGGCGCTTTGTGAGCATGGACGAGATGGCCGTCGCTCCGGATATCGACATCCTCCTGGTCGCAACGGCCGGCGCGGCGGGGCTGACCCCAACGCTGCGGGCACTTTCAGCGGGCCGGCCCGTCGCCATCGCTAACAAAGAAGTGCTCGTGATGGCAGGCCACCTCGTTCGTCGCGCGATGCAAGCCGGCGGCGGCGATCTCCGGCCGGTTGACAGCGAACATTCTGCTATCTGGCAGTGCCTGTGGGGCGAGGAAGGGCACGCCATTCGGCGCATCCTGCTAACCGCGAGCGGCGGGGCCTTCCGGGACTTCGATTCAGCAGCGCTGGCGGCGGTCACCGCTGAACAGGCACTTAACCACCCTACGTGGACGATGGGAGCGAAGATCACGGTGGATAGCGCCAGCCTCATGAACAAGGGCATGGAGACGATTGAGGCGATGTGGCTGTTCGATGTGCCGATGGACAAAGTTGAAGTGATCACCCACCGGGAGTCGATCGTGCACTCGCTCGTCGAGTTCAGCGACGGGAGCGTGAAGGCTCAGCTTGGCGTCCCGGATATGCGCCTGCCCATCCAGTGCGCGCTGGCGTATCCAGAACGAATGCCGACGCCGCCGGCGCCGGCGCTGGACCTGGCGGGGATCGGCGAGTTGCACTTCGGGCGCCCCGATATGGACCGCTTCCCCTGCCTGAGGCTGGCTATGGAAGCCGGCCGGCAGGGAGGCACCTACCCGGCGGCGATGGCCGCTGCCGACGAAGTGGCGGTCGCGCGCTTCCTGCGCGCCGAAATCGGCTTCCTCGATATCCCGGCGATTGTCGACTCGGTGCTGGAGAAGCACGTCTCGATAGCCGATCCGGATCTTGAAGCAGTACTCGCGGCCGACACCCTGGCCCGGGAGCAGGCGCAGGCGCTACGGGTGGGAGTTACGGCTTGATCTTCCTCGCGTTCGATGGTGTGGCGATCCTCCGGGCAGGCGTCCCGTTCCTCTCCCTGCTCGTGATCCTCGTCGTCATTCACGAATTCGGTCATTTCCTCGCGGCGAAGGCCTTCGGGATCAAGGTCCTGGAGTTTGGCATCGGTTTCCCGCCAAAGGCCGTGACCTACCTGCGCAAGGGCGGAACCGACTACACCCTCAACTGGCTGCCGATCGGCGGGTTCGTGCGGCTCCTCGGCGAAGAGGACCCAACCGATCCCCGGTCGCTCGCCGCGGCCCCTCGCTGGAAACGCCTGATCGTGATGTTCGCTGGCGTGTTCATGAACATCGTCCTGGCCGTGGTCCTCCTTGCCGTCGGTTACATGGTCCCGCGTGACCGCGCACTGACCCTCGCCCAGGTGGCCGAAGTTGCGCCGAGCTCGCCTGCGGCGCAAGCGAAGGTCACAGGGGTCATGCGCGACGGCTCTGCCCCACTCCAGGGGCTTCAGCCCGGTGACATCGTGCTCGAAGTCGAAGGCCGTGACATCAAGAACACGAGCGAGCTGATCTACGCGAACAGGCTCAACCTTGGCGAGACACAGACCTGGAAGATCAAGCGCGGCGGGTCCTCACTCACGGCCGAGGTGTATGCCCGCTGGCACCCGCCAGCGGACCAGGGCCCAACGGGAATCCGGATTTCCGCGCCCGCGACCTGCAGTGACGTGGATGCCGGCGGGAACCCGATCAACTGTCAGCCGCTGTACCCGTTCACAGAAAGCGTCTCGTACCCGCCCTGGCAAGCATTCCCCAAAGCCGTCTCTTCGCTCATCGATACGCTGGTACTGAGCAAGAACGAGTTGCAGGTCCGCTTCGGCGGGGGTGGGGGCGGAGCCGTTGACGATGACCAGCCGGCGTTCACCGGCCCGGTCGGCATCGCCGACACGACCGGGCAGCTTATCAAGCAGGCCGGCTGGCGGTCGCTGATCGACTTCGCCGCACTGCTGAGCCTGAATCTCGGCATCTTCAACGCCCTGCCAATCCCCATGCTCGATGGCGGCCGCATGTTCTTCGTGTTCGTCGAGATCCTGCGTGGTGGCCGCCGAATCGCCCCGGAGAAGGAGAGCCTGGTGCACTTGACGGGCTTCGCCCTGCTCATGGCGGGCGTCTTGATCGTGACCTACTTCGACATCGCCCGGCTCGTCTCTTAGGCTGGCGCCGTGTTCACATTGATCTTCGGCGGCGCGTTCGTCGTGGCCTGGCTGGTGTGTGGATTCACGCCTTGGCTTGTGCTCTCGGTCGCGACCCGGGGGCAGGCCGGCCTTGGGCAGTTGCCGCTCTGCCTGTTCGCGGGGGTGGTTGCTGGTCTGGCCGTGCCCATCCTGGGAATGAACGGGCGGGACGGGATCTGGGTCAGCTTCGTCGCAGCCACGGGCGTGCCGGTCCTGTTGCTTGCGGCCCGGCGCCTGAGCCTTGGCGCGCATTCACCCTCGTCTCCCGCGGGCGTGGTGGGCCCCAGCTCGAGGCCAGAGTGAAGCCACTCGCGCTCTCGACCATGTACGCCCAGCAAGACCGCTTCGCCGACGGCGCCGCATTCGCCCGCTACGCCGCCCGGGCGGGCTACGACGCCATCGAAGTCAGCCATTCCACCCGCGACGACAAGCTGAAACAGATCGTCGAAGCCAACGTCCTGCCGGTTACGTCGGTCCACCAGCCGGCGCCATGGTCACGCCACTCCGACGGTCGCGGGAACTCCCACTGCAACCTCGCGTCGACCGACGATGCAGAGCGGAGCGTTGCGTTGGAGTACGCACTCGCGAGCATCGAATGGGCGGCAAGCCTGCGCGTTGACCGTCTCGTCGTCCACCTGGGCCAGGTGACCGATTGCGGCGAGCAGTTCGAGGAAGAGCGCGAGATGCGGCGCATGTTCGACTCGGGCAAGGCCTCCGAGCCTCGCTTCCGCCAGTTGCGGCAGGCCGCGATTGCGCTCCGGGCGCGCGAGGCGGAGCCGTTCCTGGCAAAGGCGCGCGAGTCCTTGCTCGTCCTGGTACGGGCTGCCGGGCCGCGCGGAATCGCGATCGGACTTGAGAACCGCTACCACTACCACGAGATTCCCCAGCCGGCCGAGTACGATTTCCTCCTGGACGGACTGAGCCTTGAGGAAGCCGGCTACTGGCACGACACCGGCCACGCCGAAGTGCTGCACCGCCTCGGGTTCATCGACCGCAACCTCTGGCTGGACACGCTTTCCGGGCGTTGCATCGGAGCCCACCTCCACGACGTTTCCGGGATCGGTGACCACCGGGCGCCGGGCGACGGCGACGTGGATTGGAGTTACATAACGGCTGGACTCAAGCATTTGCCGAAGTACACGCTCGAAATTAACCAGCACCAGCCGGACGAATGTGTATCAGGCGCGCCCGCATTCCTTCAGAGCGTCGGTCTCCGCTAAGTCTCGAACTCCAGGTCCAGGCCGATGTCGAGGGCGCGCGCGCTGTGGGTGAGCGCCCCGACGGAGATCGCGTCGACGCCGGTTTGGGCGATGGCGCGCACGCTCGCCAGGGTGACGCCTCCGCTCGCTTCCAGCTTCGCCCGTCCGGCCGTCCGTGCGACCGCGTCTCGCATGACGGCCACGGGCATGTTGTCCAGCAGCACCCACTCCGGCGCCCCGGCTAGGGCGTCCTCAAGATCGTCGAGCGAGTCGATCTCAACTTCGACCTGGAGGCCCGGCTGAGCCTGCCGAATTGCGGCCACGCCTTCGGCCAGCGACAAGCCTTCTAGAGCCAGCGCCTCGCGATGGTTGTCCTTGATCATCGCCATCGTTGACAGGTCCCGACGGTGGTTCGTCCCGCCACCACACCGCACCGCGTACTTCTCGAGGTCTCGCAGTCCGGGCGTCGTTTTCCGCGTGTCGAGAATCACTGCGCCTGTGCCGGCCACTGCTTCGACGAACGCGCTCGTCAGCGTCGCGGTGCCGCTGAGGCGTTGGAGCAGGTTGAGGGCGACGCGCTCCCCCTGAAGGATCGCCCGAACTGGCCCGTGCACTTCCGCCAGCGTGGCTCCTGGGGCGAATTGTTCGCCGTCGTGGGCCATCGGCGTGACCACGACCGCGGCATTGACCTGCCGGAACACTTCGGCGGCCACCGCGAGGCCCGCCAGCGTGCCCGCCTCTTTCGCTACCAGCCGTCCGACGCCGCGAAGGCCCGGGGGCACAGTGCTCAGCGTCGTCACGTCTTCCGCGACGCGATCCTCTTCCAGAGCGGCCGCGACGATTCGATGGACAATCGGGGCGCTCGGCGAGTCAATCGGCACGGCGGAAGACCTGCTGTCGGCGCCAGTGTTCGTCGTCGCGGTCGGGGAAGTCGCTGCGGTAATGGGCGCCGCGGCTTTCGGTCCGGCTGAGGGCTGCCCTTAGCATCAGCGACGACACCGCCACCATCTGGCGCCGTTCGAAGTCGGCCCGTGAGTGCGGCGGCGGCGCCGGGGAGAGCGCCTCCAGCGTCCGGCGGGCGCGCGCGAGACCCTCGGCGTCGCGGACGATTCCGGCGGTGTCCCACATCAACTCCTGCAACTGCGCGTGCGAGGCAAGGGTCCCTCCGGGTATCGTGACTGGCTCTGCGGTCTCGTTGCCGGGCGCGGCGGAGCAATCGTTGCTTGCCATGTGTTCTACTACCCGCTTGCCGAACACCACGGTCTCCATCAGCGAGTTGCTGGCAAGGCGGTTTGCGCCGTGCACGCCCGTGCACGCGACCTCTCCGCAGGCATAAAGCCCGGGAACGCACGTTCGCCCGTGGACGTCCGTCTTCACGCCGCCCATCAGATAGTGGGCGGCCGGCGCGACCGGGATTGGTTGCCGCGCCATATCGATGCCGACGCTCTGGCAGTAGGCGTAGATCGCCGGGAAGCGCGCGGCCAGGTCGACGGACTTGAGGTGCGAGCAATCCAGCGCGACGGAGGCGGCGCCCGCTCGACGCATTTCCGCGACGATTGCTCTCGCGACCACATCGCGCGGCGCGAGGTCGCCCAGCGGATGGTAGCGCGACATGAACGCCTCGCCGTCGAGGTTCCGCAGCGTGGCGCCTTCGCCACGTACGGCTTCGGAGATGAGAAACGGGGGCGCCCCGTCCACCCTCAAAGCGGTCGGATGGAACTGGTAGAACTCAAGGTCGGCCACCTCGGCGCCCGCTTCGAACCCGAGAGCGATGCCGTCTCCCGTCGCGACTTCCGGATTCGTGGTGTGCGAAAACAACCGGCCGGCGCCGCCGGTCGCGAGCACGACCCGGCGCGATTCGTAGGTCTCCAAACGGCCCGACTGGAGGTTGACCGCATCGATGCCGGCTGCCCGGCCGTCCTCCACGACGATCGACTGCGCGAGCGTGAAATCGAGGATCGTGATCGACGGATCGGCAACGGCGGCAGTGAGTGCGGTTTCGATTTCGGCGCCGGTACGGTCGCCGCCGGCGTGGAGGACGCGGGAGTGGCTGTGGGCGGCTTCACGACCAAGCGCCACTTCGCCTCCGAGCGAGTCGAACGCCACGCCGTAACGCACAAGGTCGCGGATACGTGCCGGGGCCTCGTAGCAGAGGACCCGGGCTGCTGTCTCATCGACGAGCCCCGCACCAGCCGAGATCGTGTCCGCAAGGTGTTGCGCCGGCGAGTCCAGCGGGCCCACGGCGGCGGCGATTCCACCCTGCGCCCAGCGCGTGTTGCAGTCGTCGATGCTGCCCTTGGTGATGACGAGCACCGGCCCAAGTTTCCGCGCTTCCAGGGCCACGAAGAGCCCTGAGATTCCGCTGCCGATCACGATGACTGCGTAGTCCGAACGGTCCGCCGTGTGTGGCTCGTAGCGGGGCGATGGCTCGAGGGTAGGCAGCGTCGTGGCAGCTCGGGCCTCGGTCATGGGACTTAGTGTACTTCAGACACGAAGTCGCCCGCCAGAGAGCGCGTGGGGCAGGCACGCGTTACACTACGGCCAGCGGTCGCGGCGCTGAACCTGTCCCGGAGCGTGTCTTTGGCCATCATCCCCATTCGCCGCGCGGGCGACCCGGTGCTTCGCGAGAAGGCTCGCCGCGTGCGCACGATCGACAAGTCGATCCACAAGCTCATCGAAGACATGTGGGAAACGATGTACGACGCACCGGGCGTGGGACTGGCGGCGCCGCAGATCGGGATTCCCTTGCGCGTCATCGTGATCGACGCCCCTGAACACGGGGCGGTGGCGCTCGTGAACCCTGAGATCGTCAAGCGCTCCGGCGAACGCCAGCTGGACGAGGGCTGCCTTTCAGTCCCCGGCTTCCGCGGCGAGATCACTCGGTCGGTCAAGGTCGTAGCGCAGGGCCTGGACCCTTACACGGGCAAAGAGGTCCGGATCAAGGCGGACAATGACCTCATGGCAGAAGCCCTTGAGCACGAAATCGACCACGTGAACGGCATTCTCTACATCGACTACCTGTCGGGCCCGGATGCCCTCGTGCCGTTGAGCGACGCGCCGGAAATGCGCGGAGTGGTCGATTGAGCGCGCCGGCTCGAGGTGTGGTGCGATGCTGATAGAACGTGTCCTCGGGCGAGAGATCCTGGATTCGCGCGGAAATCCCACGGTCCATGTGACGGTGATGCTCCAAGACGGGTTCGTCGGGACGGCAGCCGTGCCGTCCGGCGCCTCCACGGGCGCCCATGAAGCCGCCGAACTGCGCGACGGCGATGCCCGGCGGTACGGGGGGAAGGGCGTCCTGCGTGCCGTCCGCAACGTCAACACCGAGATCGCCAAGGCGCTCCGCGGCGTGCCGGCGACCGAACAGCGGACCATCGACCGGATCCTCTGTGAGCTGGACGGCACCCCGAACAAGAGCCGGCTCGGCGCGAACGCCATCCTTGGTGTCTCCCTGGCGGTCAGTCGCGCGGCCGCGGATGCGCTGGGCTTGCCGCTCTACCGCTATCTCGGCGGGCCGGGCGCTCACATGCTGCCGGTGCCGATGTTCAACATCCTCAACGGCGGCAAGCACGCGCCCGATTCCACCGACTTCCAGGAATTCATGGTCATGCCGGTGGGCGCCGACACGTTCGGTGAAGGCCTTCGGATCGGCACGGAGATCTACCAGTCGTTAAAAGCTGTGTTGCACGACCGCGGCGCGATTACCTCCGTTGGCGATGAGGGTGGATTCGCGCCCTCGTTACCCGGCAACGAGGAGGCGATCCAGGTCGTCCTGGAGGCCGTTGAGCGGGCCGGTTACCGGGCTGGCGAGGATGTCGTTCTCGCGCTCGACCCCGCCAGCACCGAACTGTTCGGGAACGGCCAGTACGCGTTGGCGAAGGAAAAGCGGGTCCTCACGAGTAAGCAGATGGTGGAGCACTGGGCCGGGTGGGTCGCGAAGTACCCGATTCGCTCGATCGAAGACGGCCTCGCCGAAGACGACTGGGATGGGTGGTCGGCTCTCGTCGCGCAAATGGGCGAACGGTGTCAGTTGGTCGGCGATGATTTGCTCGTCACGAACCCCGAACGGATTCGGCGGGGCATTCAGGCCAAGGCCGCGAACAGCGTCCTCATCAAGCCCAACCAGATCGGCACGCTCTCTGAAACGCTTGAAGCGGTGGATATCGCCCACCGCGCGGGATGGACGTCCGTGATCAGCCATCGCTCGGGGGAGACGGAAGACACCTTCATCGCCGACCTGGTCGTGGCCACCGGGTCTGGCCAAATCAAGACCGGAGCGCCGGCCCGCAGCGAACGCACGGCCAAGTACAACCGTCTCCTCGAAATCGAGGCAGAGCTGGGCGAAGGGGCCGCCTATGCGGGCTGGGATGCGATTCGCCAGCTCGGCCCGCGGTCACCACGGGACGACGCAGCTCGCACCCGACCTTCGACACGCACGGAACGGCGCCACCCCCGCACGCGGCACTAACCGGTAGAATCCGGCAAATGGACCCACGGCTCCGGGCCATCGCCGACCGGTACATCCTCGACGTCGCTAACGTTCGATTCATGACTGAATCGCTTGCGGATGAGGCCCTGGATCGGTGCGTCGTCGATTCGGGATGGTCCGTCAGGCAGGTGCTGGCTCATCTCGCCTCGACGACGGCGAGTGACGGTCGCGCGATCGAAGGCCTGGCGGCCGGGGAGGGGTTGCAAGCGGGCGGCGGGGAGCCATCGGCTGCTCCGGGAGGAACACTCGATTCCATCCTCGCGAGACTGGGAACCGCGCGGGACATTGTGGTCGCCGGGCTCCCGAAGGTGCCGGCGGTTGGAGATGATGAAGCGATCACGCTCGACCAATGGTCCCGGCACTACGCCCGCCACGGGATCGACCTCTCAG
>JBGOVF010000306.1:0-3868 GCA_041477975.1 Tepidiformaceae bacterium | reverse complement strand
GCGACGGGCGTTTGCCACAGCGATGTGCACCACGTCGAGTGGGCCGACAACATCGATATCCCGCGCATCCTCGGCCATGAGCCGGCCGGAATCGTCGAGGCGGTCGGCGACCTGGTGACCTACGTGAAGCCAGGGGACCACGTGATCGCCTGCCTTTCGGCGTTCTGCGGCACGTGCGAGTACTGCCTGCGCGGCTCGCCCAACCTCTGCGACAAGTCACGCACCGCCCGCCGCGCCGAAGAGCCGCCGCGCATCTCCAAAGGCAGCGAGCGCATTAACACGCTGGCGAACGTCGGCTCGTTCGCAGAGAAGATGCTGCTCCACGAGAACGGGATCGTGCGCATTCGTGAGGACATGCCCTTCGAGCAGGCGGCGCTGCTGGGCTGTGGCGTGATCACGGGGATGGGCGCGGTTTTGCGCACGGCGGCGGTGAAGCCCAACTCAACCGTGGCCGTGTTTGGCGCCGGCGGCGTCGGGCTCAGCGCCATCCAGGGCGCGCGGATCGCGGGGGCGAGGCAGATCATCGCCGTTGACGTTTCGGAAACGAAGCTGCAAACAGCGCGGCAGCTCGGGGCGACGCACACGATCGACGCCTCGCTCGGTGACCCCGTGGAGGGCGTGCGCGCTGCTTCGTGGGACGACGGGGGCGTCGACTATTCGTTCGAGGCAATCGGGATCCCGGCCGTGATCGAGCAGGCGTTCGAGGTGCTGCGCCCCGGCGGCACGGCGACCGTCATTGGTATCGCCCGCGACGAAGAGCGCGTAACCCTGAACCCGCGCCTGCTTCTGGGAGAGCGCAAGCTCCAGGGCAGCTCGATGGGCTCGAACCGCTTCCGTGTGGACCTGCCGCATTACATCGACCTCTACCTCCAGGGGCGGCTGCTGCTCGATGAGATGATCACGCGCCGTTACCAGCTGGCCGAAGTGAACGAAGCGTTCGAAGCAGTGCTGGACCGCAGTGTCGCGCGCGGCGTCATCGTCTTCGAGTAGGCGTCACCGCCATGAAAGGAGCCCACCATGCACGGCCGAGCCGTAGTCCTCCGCCAACCTCAGGTCCCGATGACGATCGAGGAGTTCCCGGTGCCGGATCCGGAGCCGGGGGCAATCGTCGTGAAGATCACGCAGGCAGGCGTCTGCGGATCCGACCTACACACCTGGCGCGGCGCGACGGCTCTGCAGACGCTTCCGGCGGGGGGCCGGGTGATGGGGCACGAAGGCAACGGCGTTGTCTTCAAAATGGGCGCCGGGCTCTCCACAGACTCGCTCGGAGCGCCGCTGCACGAAGGCGACCGTATCGTCCATTCGGCCGTGATGCCGTGCTACCGCTGTCACTACTGCCTCCGCGGCGAGTTCAGCTGGTGCCCCACCTACCCCAGCAACCGTGAAGCGGGCATTTTCCCGTACTTTGTGGGGACGTTCGCGGACTACTACTACCTGCCACCCCACCACCCGGTGTTCAAGGTGCCCGCTGCGCTGCCGGATGCGGTACTGAGCTTCGTGAACTGCGCCATGGGCACGGTCACAGATGGCCTGATCAGGGCCGAGGCCGGGCCGGGCAAGACGGTCGTGCTCCAGGGCGCCGGCGGCCTTGGGCTGCTCGCGACGGCGATTGCGCGCGAGATGGGCGTCGACCAGGTGATCATCGCGGACCGTCTGCCGAAGCGGCTGGAGCTGGCTCGCGCGCTCGGGGCGACGGTCACGCTGAACATCGACGAGCTGTCCACGCCCGAGTCGCGCCTGGAGGTGGTTCGCGCGCACACTGGTGGGCGCGGCGCCGACATCGTCATGGAGCTGGTTGGCAACCCGCGGCTGATGGAGGAGGGCATCAACCTCCTGGCGTTCGGTGGCACGTTCGTCCAGATCGGGGCGGTGCCGGCGGGACAAACGGCGACCATCAGCCCCGGCGCTCTGCTCAAGGGCAAGCGAATCATGGGGTCGTTGATGTACCGGCCCCGGGTCATACCGCTGCTCCTCGACTTGCTCCAGCGGACGCAGGGCCGCGTGCCGTTCGACAAACTCGTCTCACGCAGTTACCCGCTGGAGCAGGTGAACCAGGCCTTCCACGATGTGGAGTGGCACGATCAGGCCACGGACATAACGCGCGCCGTGCTGGTGCCGTAGGGTCGGGGCGGGGGCGCAGGGAACGTTGGCGCGTCTTTCACGCAGCAATGCGCGCGCTGCCAGACACTCGGCCGTAGAACGACACGAGTCGTCGCGGGCGCAGTCGACCATTGCGTGGCGGCGCGGAGTCGATCCACTCGCTCATGTTCGATCGGAGCGCACAGCGGGGGCCAGCGATGGCGTAGCATCCGGACGCCCGACGAGTTGGCGTCGGAAGGCACACCAACGGGGGGAAACGTGTCCGATTTACTTGAGACGCTGGAAGCGTTCAACCGCAAGGAACGCTTCTTTCTCTTTTCGTACGCGACCGGAAACAGCGACCGGGGACTCCGGCTTTCTGACGACTTCCGAAACGACCTCGGGAAGGCCATGCGCGTGGACGTCCCGCCTGGCGCCAAGGGCTACATTGACTACCACATCGATTGGCTCCACGCCGCAGTGCTACTAGCTCGCGACCCCGGCGGGCCTATGCCGCGGCCCAACTGGAAGCCAGGTACGTCTGAACCCGCGCTGAAGGCGGAGCCGCCGTGGGTATCCACGGGAAATCAGGAAGACCTCGACCTGGTGGTTGCGTTCGAGAGCGGTTCGGTGACGTGGTTGCTGCTCATCGAAGCCAAGGCGGAAACCAACTGGACCAACGAACAGGTGCGGTCGAAGGCGGACCGATTGCGGCGGATCTTCGGCAGCGGGGAAGTCGATAGCGGGTCGCTGATCCAGCCGCGTTTCTGCCTGATGTCTCGGCAGCCGCCTGTCGGACTGACCCCACGACCTGGCGAAGCGTGGCCGGCGTGGATGGTGTCCCCCTCCAACGAGGAGGGAACGCCGCCGGGTTTTGCGTGGCTCAAGCTTGCGGTGCCGCCAGGGCGAAAGAAGGTGACAGGGTGCCGCGATCACGGTGCAGAGTCTAAGGATCGCAAATACTGGAGAGTGACAGACGTTCGAGCCCCCTCTGGCGCACCTCAAACCCACGCGGCCTCGTGACAAAGGAGGAGCGCCGGGAGTTCCTAAGACAGTTGACTGTCTGCCGCCGGGTGCTGCTCATGGTTCACGAGTTACACCTGCTCGGATATCAGTGCCTCCGAATCTGCCCGTCCCTCCCGTCTTCCGGCTTGGGTTGGCGTTGCGCAATTACGCCGGTGACTAACATGCTGCGCTCAAATGGCGCGATGATCGCTGATTGGTCCAAACTCGCCGCTCACTACGGCTCGGCTTCGGGCGACAGGTATTTCGATTGGCCCGATGCACCAGGCAAGGGTCCGAAGGTCCTCGCGCAGATGTTCCTTGGTCGGTTTCCCGAAATCGCAGATGAGGGCTACGGACCGGACTGGGAGTACGCGTGGATGCTCGCGGTAACGGCGCCTAACGCTCTGCCCTATGCGTTCAGCGACTATCACCCGTCGGACGAGTACATCCAGACCCTTACCTACGATGGGACGGTGAGAGTTCCGCTGCCGCCTCCTGGCGAGGCCGAGAGCGAGGTAGGGCTTGAGTAACGGCGTGTTCCCCCAGAGCCGCAACGAAGCGCTCGTCCGGCAAGACGCTCCGGGCACCAGTATCATCGTGACCATTCGCTAAACCACGATGGAGGATGACCCATGGGCAGCATTAGCGCAGTCGATGAGAAGACCGGGCGGAAGTTCTACCTGGATGACCCGGACGACCTGAAACCCGGCGAGAAGGTCACCTTCTTGTTGAGCTTGCACGGCGGCGGCTCCGTTGGCGCCTGGCAGCGGGCGTATTTCCCGGC
>JBGOVF010000456.1:0-2981 GCA_041477975.1 Tepidiformaceae bacterium | reverse complement strand
GCTGGTGCAGTCCCGCGACCATTATCCGCTGCAGGGGACGATGACCTGCACCATCGAACGCGCGGTCCGCCTTCGCGGCCTCATGCATCCGCGGACCCGGATCGAGAAGGCGTTGAAGGTCACGTCCCGGTCCACGGTCGATGACCAGGCCCCGCAGTAGCCCCGGCCGCCCGGACACCACGTCCGCGCCCCTGAACACGATGGTCAAACGTAAGAATACGAAAAGTTGGTGCTGAGGGGCAGACTTGAACTGCCGACACCCGCATTTTCAGTGCGGTGCTCTACCGGCTGAGCTACCTCAGCAGCCGAAGGTTCATCGTAGGTTTCGCCCGCCTTGAGGGTCAAGGCGGCCCGCGCGGTCAGCCGCGCGTAGCTGGCCTGGCTCAGGCGTCAGGTTCGTGCAGCTCGACGACGAGGGTGGCGCGCTCGTTGTCGATCGCATTGATCGAGACCCGGGCGACGCCGGCAACGGTCGACAGCCGCTCCTGGAAGTCGAGTAGCTCGCCGAAGCCCGTGCCTCGGACCTCGACCTGGACTTTGCGCGGACGGTGCGGCGTTGCCAGCGTGGATGGTTGAGGCGGGACCGGCTCGACGCCCGGGGCGGTGTGCTGTCCCTTGAACGCGCCGGCGGCCAGACCTTCGAGTCCGGCGACGATCTCCTGGATGCCGGCGACGGCCGCAAGGTAATCATCTCGGAGCCGCAGCAAAGGAGCTCGGAGCGAACCAGTGACGCCTTCCTGACGGTCATCGGCGGTCGTCGGAACGGGCGGAGTTGGGGCTGTGGAGGCGGAAGCCGGCCGCTCGTTGAGGCGGTCCTCGAGATCTCCCAGTCGATCGAGGAGCTGTTCGTAGTCGTTGCGCAGGAGGTCGTACCGGCGGCGGAGCTGACGCACGGCGGCGTCGCCGGACGTGGCTTCACGCAGCCTGCCAAGCAGCAGGTCGTCGCCTTCGCCGTTGGAGCCCTGGTCGGCCACTTGAAACTCCCGGGAGGCCGCTGACGCCCGGGACAGGCGTACTCAGGCGGTGTATGTCGCGGCGGACTGGCGGGCGGGGCTCATTGAGCCGCCTTCCAGCCGGTAGCCAAAGCCGCGCACCGTTATCAGGTAGCGCGGTTCAGCTTCGCTTGGCTCCAGCTTCCGCCGGATCCGGCGAACATAGACCTTGAATACGTCCTGTGCTTCCCGGGGGAGGTATTCGTAATCGTCGCTGACGGCGTTCAGAATCTCGTGAGGGCGAAGGACGCGGCCGCTGTTGCGAGCCATGAATTCGACGATCCGAAACTCCGAAGCCGTGAGCGCTACAAACCTTCCCGCGCGCTGCACCTCGCACCTATCAACATCGACCGTCAGGTCGCCTACCATTAGCAGGCCGGAGATTTCGGCGGGCTGGCCGTCGTAAACGCCCCGGCGACGAAGTACCGCGCGCGCCTGTGCGACGACCAGCAGCGCATCGGCATCGAGTTGCAGGCAGGCATCGGCGCCAGCGCCCAGGCAGGCGGCGGCCCGTGCGGGCGTAGCTTCGGAAAGCAGCGCAATCGCTGGAATGTTGGCGTGGGAAACGCGCGCCAATGCGAGGTGCGAATCAGCCTCGTCGCAAACCCAGGCGACGAGATCGAATTCGCCTGATGTGGCGAGTGAGACCGTGGCGGAATCGCTCAGCCGCTCGAGCACCGCGATGCCAGCCGAGTGGAGCGCACGGACAACCGGAAGCGTCGACGCACCAGGCGACGTCACGAGAAGGCAGCTTTGGAAAGCCCGGGATGGAGTCCCAGTACCCAAGGAGTTCCTTAAACGGGGCCCACCACCCCGCCGTGAACGGCATTATAAACACCTCTGTCAACAGGTAAACCCCCTATTTGTCGCGCCGGTGCTGCCTAAAGCCTTCTGGCGGTTCCCTGTCCGCATCGCCGCACACGGTGCGCTCGTGCACCGGGGGGTCAGATCCGCGCTTGCAGCACCGAAGGAAGTTGGTCCGGCAATTCGGACAGCGGACGGGTCCCGAGAGCGATTGTGATGTCGAAGACGTCGCCCCAGGCCGCTTCATAGTAGTCGCCGGCGGCCTCGTCTTCGGCTTCCCAGATCAACACGACCTGCGGCTGGTCTTCGGGCGCGTTCACCCAGAATTCGCCAACCAGGTTGGCCTGGTGCGGGTGCTCGAACGTCTTCCGGCGCTCGAAGGCGGCGAGGCCCTGAAGCGCGTTGGTGCCGGCCTTGAACTTGAAATAGGCGACGTACAGCGGCACGCCGCGATTATAGCCACCGCCGGACGGTGGTTGCTCTGCTAGACTACGCCCCCGACGGCGCTCGATGCCGGGGCAAGGAGAAGCGATGTACCGCCGTAGTCTGACCGGAATCATCGCCCAGGGACGGACCCAGGCGTTCCTCCAGGCGCTGCGCGACTCCAACGGATTCCAGAACGAACGTGGGATCAGGGCGCGCACGGCCGTGTGGGGGGCGATGACAGGTCAGACGAACGGCGTGGTCATCGCCAGCGATTTCAACACCCTCGACGATCTGGAGAAATTCACCGACCTGAGTGTCGAGGATGCGCGGTTCGCGGCGCTGCGACGGGCAGTGCGGTCGCAGATGGTCTACGAGGCGTCGGAAGTCAGGATCGAGCGGCTCTCCTATCATTCCGAGGGGTTAATGTCCTCGGAGGATGCGACAGCGCCGCGAGCGTACATGCGGACACTGACCGGCGACGTGCAGGCCGGCCATCACCGGGACTTTCTTGCCTCGATTTCGCAGGCCCTTGAATACCAGAAACAACGTGGAATCGATGCCTACACAAGCGTTTGGACCGCGATGACGGGAGGCACCGGGAAGGTGCAGATCGCGGCAGAGTTCGATTCGCTGCGCGAGCTGGAGAAGTTCGACGAGATGGCAGTGCAGGACGCGGAGTTCGGAAAGCTGCGCGCCGCCACCCGCTCCTCGATGGTGTTCCTCACCAGCCACGTGGACCTGATGCGGAACCTCTTCTAG
>JBGOVF010000074.1:0-8526 GCA_041477975.1 Tepidiformaceae bacterium | reverse complement strand
CGAAGTGCTGCTCCCGCCGGAGTCCCTGATTTCGCTCATCGTCGATCCCGGCGGAGTGCCGCGCATGCCCAGCGGCGACACACGCCTGAACGCTGGAGACGCACTCGTGGTTGTCGCCCAAAAGGCCAGCCTCGCGGCGCTCCGCGAGGCGCTCGTTGGCTCCACGCACGGCCTGGATACCTGAGCCGTGACGCGGCTCGCCTACCTTGGCCCCCCCGGTACGAACGGCGAAGAAGCCGCCGTCCGCTTCGATGCTGAAGCCGACCGGCTGCCGTTCCCCTCGCACGCGGCCGTCGCCGCCGCGGTTGAATCGGGCATGGCCGATGCCGGCGTGGTGGCGATCGAGAACTCCATCAACGGCTCCGTCGCCGAAACGTTGGACATCCTCATCCACGAAACCACGCTCCAGATCCAGGCCGAACTCCTCCTCCCCATCGAGCACAACCTGCTGACGAAGCCCGGTACGCGCGCAGACCAGGTGAAGGTCATCTACTCCCACCCCCAGGCACTGGGACAGTGCCGCCAGTTCCTCGAACGTTGCTTCCCGAAGGCCCAAGCGCAGGCCACGCTCTCGACCTCCGAGGCGGTGGAACTGACGATGCAACGCGACGGCGACGCCGCTGCGATCTCCACCCTCCGCGCCGCCGAACTCTACGGAGCCGAGGTGCTGGCACGCTCGATCTCCGATGCCGCGAACAACGTCACTCGCTTCCTCAAGCTCGGGCGCGGTCAGCAGCATGCGACCGGCCGCGACCGCACCTCGATTGCCTTCACATTCGCCGTCGACCGTCCCGGGGCCCTGGCGAGCGTGCTCAACACCTTCGCGACCGCCGAGATGAACTGCTCGAAGATCGAGAGCCGTCCTACGCGCGCCACTTTCGGCGAATACGTCTTCCTCGTGGACTTCGAAGGCCATGTCGAGGACGCGAAGGTCAAGGCCGCCCTCGATGCGATCCGCCCTCTCTGCGCGATGTTGAAGGTCTTCGGCAGCTACCCTCGCTGGCAGTGACAGGATCGAACGGCCGGCGATAACAGCGCCCAACGGTCCGCTCACCTCGCAGGCCGCGAGCGGACACTTGGCACATGGCGCCTGGATCGGTGTTTCTCGTCGGGGCGGGCCGGGGGTTCGTGAGTGTCAGATTTCGGACTCGCTGGTTCTATACCAGCACGATCGCAGAGGCCGGCGGCTTCGCGGTCCCGGCGCTCACGGGGCTTGCCGCCTGGCGCCTTGGCGTGCCATCGCTGGTGCTGTTTGCCTTGATAGTGGTGGCCGGCGCCGGCGAGGGCGCGGTCCTCGGATTCGGCCAGGGGAGCGTCCTCCAGGGGCAACTGCCCGGCATACGGCGATCCTGGGTGACGGCCACCGCGGCCGCGGCCGCGCTCGCCTGGGCGATCGGCATGCTCCCCTCCACCGTATTCGATGCCGGAGCGCCCGCCTGGTTCGTGGTGGTGTTGATGGCCCCGCTGGCGCCAGCACTGCTGTGCTCGATCGGGGTCGCGCAGTGGCTGGTGCTGCGAACCCACGTGCCTGGCGCACACCGCTGGATCTGGGCGACGGCCGTCGCGTGGGTGGCTGCCCTGCCACCTTCGTTCATCGCGCCGCTGCTCGTCCCGGATGGCTCGGCCCTCGGGGTGTGGGTTGCCGCCTACCTCTCGGGCGGGCTGCTCATGGCAACGATCATGTCAGCGGTAACGGGCGAAGCGATGGCGCGGATCTTGCGCCGCCGCATCGCCGCCTGAACGACCCGGCCTCCTGCGACTACGGGAACGTGGTTGTACAACTGTTGAATGTGTTCGTCCCCCCACCGCCGTAGCACGTGTCTGTGCCGTTGCCGCCGTTTAATGCGTCGTTCCCGGGGCCACCCAGCAGGATATCGTTGCCACCACTGCCGTTCAGGGTGTCGTTGCCTGCCCCGCCCAGGATACAGTCAGCCCCATTGCCGCCGGTGATGGTGTCGTTGCCCGCGCTGCCCAGGATCAGGTCGTTCGCGGCCGTGCCGCTGAACGTTCCGGAGCCTGTAACGAGGTTCGTCAGCGTGAGCGAAGCGCACTCCGGCGGCGTGAGCTGGGCGATGGTGCGGGCGATCGTTTGCGAACCCGCCTTGGAGGCAGGGACCGTGTTGGCGCCCGCGGCCGCCGTGAGAGCGGCTCCAAGCACGAGCACTGCGAGGCCGGTTACCGCCAGGCGGACCGATCGCGGCATCTTCATGGCGAAAACGTGCAACTGCTCCACGTGTCGCTGCCGCCTCCTCCGTAGCACAAGTCCGCGGCGCCGCCACCCTGCAGGGTGTCGTTCCCGGGACCACCCATCAACACATCGCCGCCGCCCAGGCCCTTAAGGGTGTCGTTCCCGCCTCCGGCAACAAGGCAGTCGGTGCCGCCCTTGCCGTTGATCCGATCCGCGCCGGCGCTGCCCAGGATCAGCTCGTTCGACCCCGTCCCATTAATCGTCCCGCCGCCGACGACGAGCACGGTCAGGCCGAGGCCTGCGCACTGCGGCGGGGCAAATTGAGCGACTGTGCGCGCTATCGTCACCGATCCCGCACGTGTGGCGCTTACAGTGTTTGCGGCCGCGGATGCGGTAGCGCTCGCCACAATCAGCACGAGCACCAGCAGTGCGCCGGCCACCTTTGCCGGCAGCGCGAGCATCAGGCCGCTCCTCGCTCGGCCTTCGCCTCGTCGCCCGCCTTACCGAGAGCCTGGTACCGGTAAGTGATGTCGCCATCCTGCACGAAGTAGCAGTGATACCCGGGCCGCGCCTCCTGCAGGATCACCGACCCGAAGCGCTCGGCCATGCGGCCCAGGTCTTCGACGCTCGCAACATCTACCATCTTCGTGCGGCTGGCCGGCACATGGCCGGTAACCGAGACGAGCGACCCGCCGTAGCGCGCCGCCAACCGTTCGCTGTCGCTTCCGCTGGGCTTGCGGAACTGCTCCGCGGCAATCAACAGCGAACCCAGCGCCACGACGATCGCGCCCACGCCCAGCAGGCCGAGCGCACGCGCCGCCCCAACGTTGACGTCGAACACGAGCAGCCGCACGGAGTTCGGCACGCTGCGAAGCGTCTTCACTGTCCCGTCCTGGGACGGGCTGAGCGGGTCCTTGGAGTCTGCGGAGACCGGCGACATTCGCAGCTGAATAGCGTCGAGCTGCATAGGCAGTGTGGCCGCGAACGCCTGGTCCAGGCCGATCCCGCCGACCTTCCCCGCTACGCGCACGCGGGGGTCGAAGGTCACCGTGTAGCGCTCGTTCTTCACCCCGGTCTGCGTTTCAAGGACGTCGATCATCTCCTGCGCACCAGAGAGGCTGAGGACGCCGGAGGCGCTGAACGACACACCCTGGAAGCTGGTCACGGGCGTCAGTTCGAGCGTCCGCCGCCAGCCGTTCTGGTCGCTCAGTTCCGCCACGAGCTGATACGTGCCGCTCACGCTCGCCGGCGCCTCGGAGCTGAACTTGTAGTCGAATCCCACATTCACTTCGTCGCTCAGGCGGCGATAGACCGGCTCGCCCGAAGTCGCCGCGCCGGCGTCGTACACGCGGCCGTCGGAGCTCGCGGCCGAGTAGTTGAATTTGCCGGCCTGTGTGTACGCCGCGTTCGCGGGAACGTCGTGGTGCAACGGGCGGTGAAACCCAACCCAGGCGAGCGCCGCGAACCCGAGACCGATTGCGGCAAGGACCGAAAGCGTGTCTTGCCAGTTCTTCAGAAGTGGTTGCATGGCGGACCTCCCGGGGGCGACCTGGACCGCGGGTTGAGCTGACGGGCGGTGCTGCCGCCGGCTGCGCCGGTTTTGGACGACGACGCTGCCGCCGCCCAGGCCGATGAATGCCACGAAGAGGAGCCCGGCTGCGTAGACCGGCGAATGGAAGCGTGCCAGCCACGTGCCGACTGCCGGTACGTGGAACCACAGCGCCCCAATGAGTTCCTGCTGCGTGGGGTGGTACGGATCGATGAAGGTGTTGTGGTCGCCCTGGAAGACAAATGCGGCGCCGTCTTCAGCGACGATGCGGTGGATTACCGGCCCGATCTGCGGGTGCCGGTAAGTCACCACCTCGCCCACCTGGTAGCGCGAGGCCTGGCGGATCACGGCGAGGTCGCCGCGGTGCATGCCTGGCTCCATGCTGTTGCCACTGATAATTACGTAGGACGTCTGCCCCCCGAGCTGGGGTGGAGCGAACGCGATCCATGCACAGATGACAGCTACCAGCGTGAACGCCGAACCGAGCGACGCGACCAACCGCCGCCTGGTCTTCATTGTGTTCCCCCAAATGGTGGGTGCGCGCCGCGCCTGACTGCGCCGGTGACGCGCACCCCTGGTTCGATGAGGCCGCTTCCGGTTAGTCCGCTGCGACGACGCGCAGGCTCGCGGCTGACGCCACGGCGCCGCCCATTACGCAGTTCCAGTCGTTGCCGCTCGTGTTCGCGCAGGCCACGGTTGCGCCGGCGTTGATGCCGGCCCGAGCGCTGCCCGCGGCCGCGCTAAGCGTGAAGGACACCGCGGTGAAGTTCGCGGGGCTGCTGCTGTCGAGCGTGTAGTGGATAGCGCTGACGGTGTAGCCACTGATGGTCCCGCTGCCGTCGCCGGCGTTGCTGCCCGGTACGGTGTTGGCGGCCGCGAAGCCGAAGGCGGAGAGTGCGACGATGGCGAAGACCGCCAGGGCGACGAGGCGCCGGCGGCTCTTCAGGTTGCTGATAATCATGTTCTTCCTGCTCCCCTGGGGCGGGTCCTCCCCGCCACGAATCTGGTGTGAGCTCGCCGCCGCGCGGAGATGCTCCACTTGGGAGTTCGACTTAGTAGCCGCTAAGTGAAGAGCAGGAGTACGTGGATTCGCGTAAATGTCGTTTTACCTATACCGCACGCGCTATTCAGAAGTTCCCCGCCCGGCCGATATAGCGTGAACGTCCCGCCATGGGGGAATCCCTGATGGCCACGTGAACGCCGCCCGCTTGCGAAATGCTGGCCCCAGCCGCACGATCGGAACATGCAGGACGAGATCTACCGAGAACTGGCGGGCGCGATTGGACGGGGCGAGCCCGTTGTGCTGGCCACGGTCGCGCGCACCCGCGGCTCCACACCCCGCAAAACAGGCGCCAAGATGGTCGTCCGCAAAGACGGCACCTTCTTCGGCACCATCGGCGGGGGGTGCGGCGAAGCGGAAGTCTGGCAGGAAGCGATGTCGGTCCTTGAAGACGGCAGGGCACGCATCGTCACGGTGGACCTGACCGAGCCGACGGACGGCGACGACAAGATCTGCGGCGGCCTGATGGACGTGTTCGTGGAGCGGATCGCCTGACGGCTTTCCCAGCGCCCTTACAGGCCCGGTAAACGGCAGATTTGCACCACGGGAGTATCCTGTACCATAGTCCCGTGGCTCCCCGGCAACCGGGAGCCAAAGAAGGTTACTTATGTTGGGTTCACTCGGAGCGCCGGAACTTCTGATCATCGGCGCGATCGTCATCCTGCTTTTCGGTGTCGGTAAACTCGGCGGGCTCGGCAAAGGCCTCGGCGAGTCGATCAAGGAGTTCCGCTCTGCCGTCAAGGATGACAAGGACAAGAAGGACGAACAGCCTCCGGTTCAGCAGGCAACCGCCCAGCAGCCGGCTGCGCCCACGGCTCCCCAACAGCCCACGGTGCCGACCGGTGACTCGAAGTCTCCGACCATCTTCTAGTTTCTGCCGCGCCGCACGAATGAAGAGCCCCGATCGGGGCTCTTCGCATTTCCGGGGAATTGCAGGCAACGGAGACGTGCCCATCGTGGAAACCCCGATGGGCATGCCCCCCGGCGGCAGTCGACGCTGGCGAGGATGACTTCCGCCCAGGCCGTCCGCGATCAATACGAGGCTCTGCCCTACCCGCCGCGCAATCCCGTGCGCGAACTCGAACAGCTCCACCAGACACTTCTCGGGGAATTGAAGCTCGTTTCAACGGTTTTCTGGGGCGGTAGCCGCCAAAAGCTGGCCGGCCCGCTCCGCATCCTCGATGCCGGCTGCGGCACCGGCGACGCCTCCGTCTTTATGGCCGAACAGTTGAAGTCCAACCCGCAAGCCACGGTCATCGGCCTCGACCTCTCGGATGCCTCGCTCGAAATCGCCCGGCAGCGCGCGGGACGCCGAGGCCTCGCTAACGTCACCTTCCTCCAGGGGCGCATCGAAGACCTCCCCGCGATGAGCCTCGGCCTCTTCGATTACATCGTGAGCCAGGGGGTACTCCACCACCTCCCCGAGCCAGAGGCCGGGCTGCGCGCGCTGGCGGCGGTGCTGGCCGACGGCGGCGGCATGGGCATCATGCTCTACGGGGAGTACGGCCGCAGCGCTATCTATCAGCTTCAGTCGCTCTTCCAGGAACTCGCTCCGGCAACGCTACCGGTAGCGGAACGGCTGCGAATCGTGAAGCACGTGCTTGGGCGTCTCTCTCCCGAGCATTGGGCGAACCTGGGGAAGTCATCGTGGTCCGGCGAGGTGAAACTGCACGGCGACGCCGGCCTCTTCGACCTGTTCCTTCACTCGTGCGACCGGGCGTACACCGTGCCTCAGCTCTATGACTTCGTCGCCTCCGCCGGGCTCGAACTGGCCCGCTTCGATGTCCCCTCGGTCTACGACCCATCTATCAACTGGCCCGGCCTGGACCTCTCGGCGAAGACAACGGCGGAACGCCAGGCGATCGCCGAAGCGCTCAATGGGCGCATCAGGAAGCACATGTTCTTCGTCAGGCGCCGTTTGGTTGAGGCGCCGGCGTGGGACGACCTCTCAGCAGCGCCAGCGTGGCTCACACACGATTCGGGCTGGATCATCGAACAGGTGAACCGCCGGCCGCAGCTCGCCATCGATTACGAAGGTCTGGAGTTCCGTTGCGCCCTCGATGGGTTTCGCAGGGAGTTCCTCCGGCTCGTTGATGGCGAGCGCACACTCGGGCAGATACTCGAACAACTCGGGCCGAAGTTCCCGAAGTTGAACCCGGCCGATCTGCGGGCGCGCTGGCTCTCGCTCCACGAAGCCCTGGGGCTATTCAACGTCCTCGGGCTGATGCTGCCCTAGCCCCTCGGCAGCCCGAGTCCCCGCTGCGCGATGATGTTCCGCTGAATCTCCGTCGTCCCGCCGCCAATTGGCCCGGAGACCGCCAGCAGGTAGGCCGTCTGCACGCGGCCGTTGAGCTGCGCCCATTTGGATCCCGGCTTCAGTTGCCCAAACGCACCCATCAGGTTCACGCCGGCGTTCGCCACCTTGATCCCCAGCAACGCCATCCAGACCTTGCCCATGCTCGCCTCGTAGTTCGGCACTTCGCCCTTCGCCTGCAGCCACGCCGTGCGGTAGGCGATCAGCCGGCCAACCTCGCAATCGATCACGAGATCCGCCAGCTTCGTTTGCACTTCCGGCTTGTCCCAGGGACGCCCACCCGCGTGGCGCTCCTTTGCCCAGCGGATCAGGTCGTGCACGGTGCGCCGGGCCCCGCTGATGGCGGCGATGTTCGAACGCTCGAAGTCCAGCGTCGTGGTCGCGACGTACCAGCCGTTGTTCTCGCCCCCCATGAGGTCCTTCGCCGGCACGCGCACATCTTCGAAAAACACCTGGTTGAAGTCGTGCCGGTAGGCCATGTTCGGGATGCCCTGCACGCTGATCCCGGGCGACTTCATGTCCACGACGAACGCGCTGATGCCCTTGTGCTTCGGCACCTCCGGGTTCGTCCGCGCGAGCAAAATCATCTTGTCGGCGACGTGGCCGTTGGAGGTCCAAGTTTTCTGACCATTGATGACGTAGTCGTCGCCGTCGCGGACTGCCTTCGTCTCCATACTGGCGAGGTCGCTGCCGCTGCCAGGCTCGCTGAAGCCCTGGCAGTACCAGTCTTCGCCCGCCGCCATCTTCGGGAGGTAGCGCTGCTTCTGTTCCTCACTGGCGTGGACGAGCATCGTCGGGCCGGTGATCCCGATGGTGAACAGGCGCCCCCCCGCCGGAGCGCGGTGGTAGGCCAGCTCCTCGTTGTAGATCATCTGCTCGACGGGCGACTTGCCCAGGCCGCCGTACTGTGTGGGCCAGGCCGGGGCGAACCAGTGGCGCGCGCCCAGCTTCTTCGTGAATTGGCGGGCGAAGGCAAGCTGGTCCTCGTTGTCGAAGAAGTCGTCGTCGCCTTCGAAATCGGGCGGGAGCTCGGCCTTGAGGAAAGCACGCAACTCGCTGCGCCACTGCTCGGTTTCGGCGGGGAACGTGAAGTCCATGGGCGGCGGCTCCGGGCCCGTTCGGGCGAGATCGAGTGTACACCGGCGCCGATCCCCGCCGCGCTACAATGAACCCGAGCGCAGGAGGCCTTACATGCCGGTGAGCGAAAAGACCTACCAGCAGGTCGCCCTCGAAGACCCTTCGGGCCGCTGGGAGCTCTATTGCGGCGAACTGCGGAGGAAACCGGGCATGACCATGGAGCACAACGAAGTCCAGGCTCAGATCGTCATCGCGCTTGCGGCGGTCCTCGATAGACGCGTATACCGCATCCGCGTCGACAACAGCCGCGCGAAAGTGTCCGGAGGCTCCTACTTTGT